>JAOZHM010000196.1 GCA_026014845.1 Candidatus Bathyarchaeota archaeon | reverse complement strand
CTTGGCTACATTTCAACTGCGCTGAAATACTTTGAAGAAAAAGGGATGGATGGAAGCGAGGCTTGGAACTCATCGAGGATCTATCATTTCATCGGAAAAGATATAGTGTATCATCATTATTTGTTTCTAGCTGCCATGAGAATGGGAGAGGAGAAGTTCAAGCTTCCAGACTTCGTTCCGACAAGAGGTTACTTCACGCTTGAGGGACGAAAATTCTCGAAGAGTCGAGAATGGTACATAAGTGTAAGAGAGTTCTTAGACAAGTTTCCTCCAGACTATCTGAGGTATTATTTAGCCGCGATCACTCCTTACAGTCAATCAGATGTGAACTTCAACTGGGAACACTTTCAAAAAAGAATAAATAACGAACTCATAGCCAACATCGGCAACTTCATACATCGAGTTCTAACTTTTATCTGGTCAAACTATGATGGAAAGGTGCCTGAAACTGACACTTTTGACGAGTTAGATCGAGAACTGATGGAGAAACTTGAAGCAGTTGTGACAGGTGTAGCCCAAGAGATGGATAGTATAGAATTGAGCAGAGGGCTGAGGAAAATCATTGAGTTTTGCACTTTCTGTAACCAGTACTTCCAGCGGAAAAAACCTTGGGTTAACAAGGATGAAGCGAAGACAGCCCTTTATCTATGCATCAACGTAGTTAGAAGTCTAGCCATTGTATTAGAGCCCTACATGCCTTTCTCAGCTGAAAATCTTTGGAAACAACTGAGCTTGGAAGGAACTGTGCATGAACAAAACTGGAATACAGCTTCGGAATTGAGGGTTCCTAGCGGACACGAAATTAACAAACCTACGGTGCTCTTTAAGAAAGTGCAAGATGAAGACATAGGGGAGGAACGAGAAAAACTGCAAAGGCTGAGCAAAAAAACATAAAAAATGAGATTCTAGAGCGCTTTTAGTGGCTTTAACGTTAAATCCTATTACAGACATACATAGCTATTGGAGATTTCGTGCGGTGCACAAAATGGAAAAACAGACATCTGAGCTAAATGAAAGTGTCGAACAGAAGCAAGCCTTAGAAAAAATTCAAAGGGAGCTTGCTCTGGTGGAGGCTGCACTGTATGTTACAGGCCGCCCGTTAGACCTTAACGAATTATGTTCGGTTTTGAAAACCCGTTCAAAAAACAAAACCCGAAAGCTTGTAAAAATGGTTATGAAAGAATATGCAAACAGAAACACCGCCCTTGAAATTTTAGAGTTGAAGGATGAAAGATATGTTTTACAGTTAAAGATAGAATTCACTCCTCTTGTTAAGAAGCTTGTTAAGAAGCCGTTGCTTTCCACAGGTCCATTAAAGACTCTTGCTTACGTAGCTTACAGACAGCCAGTTTCCCAAAAGAGGGTTGCTGAAATGCGGGGACATCATGCATATGGTCATATTAAACAGTTAAAAGACATGGATTTGGTCATAGGCGAGAGAAAAGGACGTTCAACGCTTCTGAGAACAACCGAGTATTTTGCTGATTACTTCGGTTTAAGTCATGAGCTTTCAGCCATGAAAAGACAATTAAAGAAGGTTTTTGAACAGAAAATCATGCCTAAGGAGAAGTGAAAGGTTTCCAGAACAAGATGGATAGGTTTATATTTTAAATAGCGATGATACTCAACACTTGAGTTTAGTTTCACATGGAGAAGTGAAAATTGTCGGTTTGGCACGGTGACTCGCGCAAGAAAAAGCTTTCTGGAGGCAGAAAAAGACGCTATAGAAAGAAGAGGAAATTTGAAAAAGGCTCATTTCCAGCTGAAACCATCCTAGGTGAGACAAAACGAAAGGTTAAACACATGAAAGGTGGAAACATAAAGGTTAAGGTTTTGAGAGACAAATACGCTTGTGTAACAGATCCTAAGAGCGGAAAAACAGAAAAAGTTGAAATAGTACGCGTACTCAAGAACCCGGCAAATGTTGATTACGACCGCAGAGGCGTGATAACGAAAGGAGCAATAATTGAAACACCTAAAGGCTTGGCACGTGTAACCTCGCGTCCAGGACAAACTGGCGTAATAAACGCCATCCTAATCGCCGAAGAAAAATAGGCAAAATTTTGCTTTATTCTTAAAAGTCATTACCCTTGTGCCGAGACAGCTGCGTTGATGTCTTCTGCTATCATCTTTCTTTTGGATTTTTCAATCAGATAGCTTTTTCCAGTCTGTAGGTATGAGGGGAAGACTCTTACGTGTTTGTAGAAGTACGTGTTTTTTCTGATTTTGTATGTGGAGCCACTGGGGATTATTCTTTTGCCGATGTTTCTTCTGGCTATGTAATTCATTGCCTTTATGGCAGTGTCTCCCATAAGTAAAATCGTTTTGACGTTTGGGAACAGATTCATTTCTGTCTCTAATATGCTTGAGCAGTTTTCTACTGTTTTGGAAGATACGGAATAGCCTGTTTTTCCACATTTTATGGCTGTGGTAACATATACTCCTAAGTTTAGCACATCTTCCATGGAGGAAACAGTTAGACCTGCGTCACGAAAAGCTTGTGCAGTTGTCCGCATGTAGAAAGGATTATTCTGCGCGTAGAAATAATCATTTGGATCTTGAGGCGGTGCTTCTGAAATCATAAGTGTGTCAATCTTATCAGGTTCAATCTTTACATTTGGAACTGTGTAACAGTCCTTATTCACATCTAAACATGGAAAGTCGGTACATTTCACAAACTCGCTGACAAGCATTTTTCCTCGTCCTTATCCCATGTATTGAAGTCTATTGTTAGCGATTGAAATAGTATATAAATTGCTACACTTTAGCGTTCAAGGAATGTTTTGTTAGAGAAACCTCCCTATCTAAAGTCTACAGTACACTTGTGCGAAGCACTAACAAACAACCAAAAAATAGAGTTTGCGGGAGATATCTCCAGTTTTGCCGAGGTTACCTCACCTTGGCCACCAGTTCCGTTTTAGTGTGCACTCGTGTGATAATTTAAGATTTTAGGCGAAGAAAAACCTTTGAAATTCTGTGCAGGTTTTTTGCAGAATTATGTAATGCTACGAATGTTTTCTCTGATGCTGCCTAATCGGCTTAAGTTGTTCATCATGACGCTCATTCGATATTGACTTTTCAAAGTTCTCACAAACTGCTTCAATATAAAACTTGGTCGACGGGCAAAATCATAAAATGCATCGTGGATCATTTGTCTGATTTCATGAAGGGGCACCGCACTTGGACATATCTCGGAGACCGTAATACCCGTCTCCCAATATTCCCCTCCCTTTAGAAGCCCCTTCATCTCGAATTCGTTCCAGATGTTCGTCCCAGGATAAACTCCCAATATGTTGAACTGTGGAAGATCTATCGAAATCCTTTCTGCAAATTCAATTGTGTTCTGAATCTCATCTCTAGTTTCATCGGGACCTCCTACAATAAAAGATCCGATTATCACATCTATTCCAGCTTTTCTAGCTGTTTTCACAGCAGTTCTAGACTGCTGGGGCGTTGTTTGTTTATTGTAATAGTCTAGAATTCTTTGATTGGCGCTTTCGATGCCAAAGTAGAGAATTCTGCAGCCTACCCTTACAATTTCCCGCAACATATCAAAGGAGCAACTGTCAACTCTCCCCTCACAAATCCATTCCATATCTATTTTCTCTTTTCTCATCCTTCTACAAAGTTTAATCACTCTTTTCTGATTCAGCGTGAAGCTGTCGTCAACAAAAATAAACTGTTTATATCCTTCACTAGCAAGAAAATGTAGCTCCTCCATAGTGTTCTTGATTGATCTGGGTCTCCATCGGCCGCGGGCAAACTGATGACAACTGCAAAACCGACATCTGTAAAAACATCCACGGGAGGAAACAATGCTCGTGAACTTCCTTGGTGCCACGTTTGCCCCAGCAATAACGGAATGATACTCCACGTCAATTAACTTACGATCTGGGAACGGGAGGCAATCCAAATCCCCTATTAAGGGCCTGTCGAGAGTGGAGACTATGCTATTCTTATTTCTGAAAGTAATCCCTAAAACGTCCTTGAGCTTTCCCTTGTTTTTCAGACAATCTACCAGGTCAATGACAGTATTTTCTCCCTCTCCTCGAACAATGATATCAACGGAAGGATATTTTCTCAGAACTCGCTCAGAATTGAATGTCGCATAATAGTTGCCAAACACTATGATAATGTTAGGATTTTTCTTTTTCACTTCATTACTAATTAAAGCGGCTGTACGACCAGAACTTGCAAATGTTGAAAAACCGAGAATATCAGGCGCTTCTTTCTCTATCCACTTAACTGTCTCTTCTATTGTGAAACCTTTCGCCGGTTGGTCCAGAACAGAAACTTCTACGCCTCTTTCCTTTAACACAGCAACCAAATACAGAATGCCTAATGGAGGAAATGAAGCAATAGCTTTTCTTCCTTCCCGCTCACCAAGATCTTCATTTGGGCTAGCATTGATAAAAGAAAACTTCATCTCTAGCTTTCCAACCACTTTCAAGTTTTCGTTCGATTACTATTTCTATACACTAAGATAAGCTTTTGAACAAATATGAAAACATAAGGCTGGAGTCCTGAAATTCCATGAAAACTTATTTCCACGACAACCCTTCAAGAAAAATGGGGATTTGCGGGAGACCTCTCCAAAAGAGTGGTTTTTACTTAAGAAGCATGGTTTTTAGCGCGCGCGCGATTAGATTCTAAATGACCCATAATCTCTAGGATACTTCAAAATGTGGAATTTCTTTCAATGTACGGAATATTACGAAAGTGGAATACAGTATATTATGTGAATCTAACAAAATTATTCAATGAACTAGGAGAGACAAAAATGAACTCTGAAATTAAGGAATTAAACCGCATGATATGTAAGAAATGTGACGAAAAAGATTATGAAACATGTAGAGACTGCAAAGTTTTTCAGTTGATAAACAAAATAGCAGCAGGATAGAGATTTATGCTTGATTATTGTCTATCCTATCAGTCGACTAAGGAAATCCTCAAACGGTAACTTCACAACTTCATGGATAACTGTCTTTTTCCAAGGTTGATATTCGCTCGCGCGCGCGCTAAAAACGTATAACACGTGAAACAAACTTCTATAAACCTCATAAACCTATCATCGAAAGGTAACTATGTTTAAGGAAGAACTCTTCGTTATCAACGCTACTTCCGTATGCGCGCGCGAAATAAATCGCTACTCTTTTCTCTCTGCAATTTTGCTTTCGTATTTGCTTTTAACTCTTCTACAGCCTGGACAGAAAGCGCGCGCTATACCACCGGAGCATGCGCTGCTGTTTTGATAGTTGCCATCGGTTTTTACGTGGTTAATGACTTTTTGGCTTGTTCTTTTAGTTCTCTAATCTTGTCTACCGCCGGCATGATTTTTTGAAAAAGGTCATTCCGGGCTTGTATTCCTTCTTTTATGAAGAACGCTGCAGCTTCAGATCTACTCTTGAAGGCTTCTACTTCAACTAGAGCATCAATCTGCTTCAGGTCATCGTCATTCAATCTGGTCATCACCACATTACCTCGACCTCCAAGATGCTTACCCAGTTTCATGAGAATCTTTTCGTGAACTTTTTCAGCATCTTCACCTTCGTGACAAAGCATTTTTATAACGTGTCTGTGTGGTTTTCCTGATTCATCTTTGCAGCATGCACCCAACTCTTCATCTATGTCTTCTTTTTTATCCATCAATCTCACCATACATTTAATGTATTATGTATCTTGTAATGTGTAACGTGTAATATAGATACTTAAATCTTTCGGTACGCGTGTATATTGTGAGCGCGCATTTCTGTTTATTAGAAAAAAGGGGGATTGTGCGGGAGACATCTCCATCGGTTTGAAAGTTGCCTATTTATGTATCGTTTTGGGCAATGGCGCGCGAGGAATTTAGAAATCCTCTGCAAAATTGATGGATAAACAATGATCACAAGCGACCGAAGTTGGGGAGTGTTTGTTCTAATAGAGAGGTTGGAGAGAGGTAGCGCGCGCGATGGAACGGATTATAAGAACAAAACTTGGGATGCCAGGACAAAAAATATACCGAAGTTTCACTTCTTATTTGGATGATAAGAATAGTTAAATATTTACGTCACGAAAACTATATCGAGTCGTCCTAAGATGATAAGAAGAATTGTCCTAGATGTCTTAAAGCCACATAACCCAAGTGTGGTCGAAGTTTCTGAAGCGCTCAGCCATTTGGAAGGCGTAGAAGCGGTGAACGTGATTATTTACGAGATAGACCAACAAGTGGAGAACGCAAAGATTATAATTGCTGGAAGCAGCATAGACTTCGAAAATATCAAAAAGAAGCTAGAAGAGATGGGGGCTACCATTCATTCCGTTGATGAAGTTGCGGCTGGCGAAAGAATCGTTGAGGAAGTAAAAACACCTCAGGATAGGTCCGCCCGAATATAAAATGGGTTAAGACCTTTATGAAGTTTCTTGAAAAGATAAGAAGATACATAAAGATCAGCGAAGTTGCCCCGATAAGTAGAAGATACTTTATAATGAATGCCTTTGACGGAGCCACCACTATCTTGGGCATCGTGATAGGCGCGTATGCAGCCGGAATAACCAACGAGTTTTGGGTGATTTGGTCAGGTTTAGGCGTAAGTCTAGCCATGGGTTTGTCCGGCTTTGCTGGAGCATATATGACTGAGGAAGCTGAACGTGAGAAGAAACTCAACGCCTTGGAAAAGTCGATGCTTATAGAGCTAAAAGATAGTGTGATAGGTAAGGCGAGTCGTTTCGCTTCTCTATGGGCCGGAATAGTAGACGGAGTGTCTCCAGCTCTTACAGCTTTGGTTTGTTTGACGCCCTTTTTTCTTTCATCCCATGGCTTCTTTTCAATTAATTTTGCAATTCCGCTCTCCGTTGCAATGGCCTTGACGACAATGTTTTTGTTAGGCGTTTTCCTTGGAAAAATATCAAATAGAAACATGCTCTTCCACGGAGCCAAAATGTTATTTGTAGGTTTAATCATCACATTCATTTTCCTCGTGCTTAAGATAACCCAATAAACACCCACGTTCTCCTTGTACTAGCTAGTTTGAACAGCAAAAAAGCGCACGCCTGCTTCGGCATACCCAAAATTGGCCGCTATCTTTTCTTGATTCTACTGTCAAAGGCAAACCATTCATCTCAAGTCGCCAAATTGTACGTGGTAAACCTTTTTATATGAGCTTTGCTACTGAAGAGTTCTGTCACAATTACTCATGCTTGAAAGAAGCTTTTGAAGGCTCTTGAAAATTGCGTGCAGAATTTTTGTGATTAGGAGGCATGAAACATATGCAAATAAAATGCTTTGAAGATTTGCCATTAAGTCAAGAAATCATAAACGGCATTGAAGAGCTTGGATTCAGGAATCTTTTCCCAATTCAGGCTCAGGCAATAATGCCTTTGCTTGAGGGTAAAGATGTTATTGGACAGGCACAGACTGGAACGGGCAAAACTGCGGCTTTCGGAATTCCGATGGTTGAACGTCTAAACCCGAAAATCAAAAGTGTTCAAGGTCTAGTTTTGGAGCCAACACGTGAACTCGCCATACAAGTTGCAGAGCACATAAGCCGAATCGGCAAATACGCATCATTCAAGGTCTTACCAATCTACGGCGGAAAACCTATCCAAAACCAAATATATGCGTTGGAGAGAGGCGTCCATATTGTTGTGGGCACGCCGGGTCGCATAATAGATCATCTGAAACGAGGAACACTGGATCTTGCGTCGGTGAAGGTTGTTGTTCTGGATGAGGCTGATAGAATGCTCGATATGGGTTTCATAGATGATATCGAATACATACTCTCAAACGTGCCGACAAATAGGCAGACAAGCCTCTTCTCGGCAACAATTGACCAGTCAGTAATGAATGTATGTGATAGATACATGAAGAACCCCGAAAAGATATTGGTGAGTAAAGACGAAATAGCCCTGACACAGATGGACCAGTATTATATGGTTGTCAACCCTAAAAGCAAATTTCAGATCCTGTGCAACATTTTAGACGAAAACCACATAGAAAAAGCCATAATATTCTGCAAAACGCGCACGGGAACAAGCATGTTAGCAGACAGGTTATGGAGGCGACGATATGACGCGAAACCGTTACATGGTGGTTTTACGCAAGCGCAAAGGGATTCGGTTAGTGACTCTTTCAGGAAAGGAAGACTCAAGTTTCTTGTTGCAACGGATGTTGCCGCAAGAGGTTTGGACATTCAAGGAATAACTCACATAATAAACTATGACATCCCATTAGACGCATTAGTATATTTTCACAGGATTGGAAGAACAGCTAGAATGGGAGGCGAAGGAACTGCTATAACACTTGTGGGCTACGGAGAAATACCGGAACTGGACCGAATAAAAGCATTAACGAAAACTACAATAGAACAAATGGAAAGTGACATTCCGGTGTCGTATAGAGAACCCACAGAGACACACAAAGCAGTTTGCACCGATTGTGGAAACGAATGTGAGGTTCCATTCAAACCTGACCCAAACAGACCTGTTTACTGCCGAGAATGCTGGGCAAAACGAAGACCCCCAATAGAAAGATTTCGGTGAAGCTGAAGGTGTTGTGTTGGGCAAAAGGAAGATAATTAGCGAAGACGAATTCACTAATATGGTGTTGCCTGGAGGCACTGATGTCTTGGGCATCGCAGAGAAGCTGCTAGGTTACGACAGGGTTATGGTGAAGTGTCAGGACGGTCATCAGCGTCTCTGTAGAATACGCGGAAAAATGAAGAGAAGGGCGTGGATAAGACAGGGAGACATTGTTCTGGTTTCACCTTGGGACTTCCAGTTTGAAAAACGAGGCGACATCATTTGGCGATACAAGAGAAATCAGACCGAATGGTTGAGAAGGAAGGGATATCTTAAAGATTAGGCGAAGAGAATTTGTTTTGCGTGATTACGGTATTTGAAACTATTTCATACTACCCATAAAGAATGAGGAGTTTGCGGGAGTCAACCCGAATAAAAGTTGGTTTTTCGAAAAGATTGATATACCACACAAACTAAAAGGAGTGTGGTTAGATGGAGTTGAGTGTTCAAGAGTTCTTGGATTCGGTGAGTAATAAGTCTACCAAGAAGGGGTATCGGTATGGACTGAAGAAGTTTATTGACTGGTTCGGTAAGTCAGGTGAAGAAATATTATCTCACCGAAAAGAGGATTTGACCCAAAGACCTCAGGAAAACCTAATTGATTATAAGAATCGAGCCATCAGATTCGAGAAGGAGATTGAAAAATTTCAT
>JAOZHM010000195.1 GCA_026014845.1 Candidatus Bathyarchaeota archaeon | reverse complement strand
GTTCACAGTTCCAGGGTTCACGGTTCAAGGTTAGGAAGCGATGAAGATTTAACGGTAGCGAACTCTACTTCGCCGTGGATGACGAGTACATAAGGAAGGACTTTTTGATAATTTATCCCTTTAAAAGTTTTGTTGCTTTTTGCACAATGTTTTCAGATGTAAAACCGAATTTTTCCATTACTATATTTCCAGGAGCAGAGGCGCCGAATTCATTTATGCTGATTACTGCGCCATTGCTTCCCGCATAACGTTCCCAGCCCATGGGAATACCAGCCTCAACAACAATCCGTAGATTTACATCAGGCAGAAGCACTTTATCTTTATATTCTTGTGATGTTTTTTCAAAGAGTTCCCAGCTTGGCATACTTACTATCCTGACAGAAATATCCTTTTCTTCAAGAATCTTCCCTGCTTCGAGCGTAATATATACTTCCGACCCTGTAGCTATTAGTATGATATCCGGTTTTTTGTTGGAATCCGACAGAATATATGCGCCATTGATAAGCATATCGGCAGAGCTGTATATTGTTCTGTCAATAACGGGAAGTTTTTGCCGGCTAAGAATTAATGCAACCGGGCTATCTGAATTTTGAACAGCAAAACGCCATGCCTCGGATGTTTCTGTAGCGTCAGACGGCCTGATCACTGTCAGGCCTGGGATTGCCCTTAAACTTGCAAGATGCTCTACTGGCTGGTGAGTTGGCCCATCTTCGCCGACTGAAATGCTGTCATGAGTAAAGATGTATATTACAGGCAATTTCATCAGTCCGGCAAGGCGAATTGATGGTCGCATATAATCGGCGAAAACAAGAAAAGTCCCGCCATAAGGCCTAAGTCCTTTATGAAGAGCTATCCCTGTCATTATCCCTCCCATTGCATGTTCCCTGACTCCAAAACGAATATTTCTGCCGTCGAACATATTTTTTTGAAAATCATGGGAGGATTCTATAATAGTTTTGTTTGAGGGGGCCAAGTCTGCAGATCCTCCTATGAGATAAGATGTGTTTTCTGCAATGGCATTTAGTATTTTTCCGGATGCAGCTCTTGTTGCTATCGGCCCGTCGTTATTTGAAAAATCAGGCAGGTTCGCATCCAAGCCTTCATTTAACAAGTTATTTAATGAATCATTCAATTTTTTTGCCAGGTCAGGATATTTACCGCAATACTCTTCAAATTTTTCTTTCCAGGTTGATTCGGCCTTTTTACCTTTATCAATACATCTCATAAATATTTTGTGAACTTGGTCCGGCACATAAAAAGATACATTTTCATCCCAGTCCAGGTTTTTTTTTGTTAAGCGGATTTCTTCTTCACCAAGAGGCGCTCCGTGCGCATCAGCGGAATCCTGTTTATTCGGGCTGCCAAAAGCTATATGTGTGCGCAGAACAATAATGGATGGTTTTGTTGTTTCTG
The DNA here is from genome assembly GCA_026014845.1 of Candidatus Bathyarchaeota archaeon. GTDB lineage: Archaea > Thermoproteota > Bathyarchaeia > Bathyarchaeales > Bathycorpusculaceae > SOJA01. The sequence continues at coordinate 673 of JAOZHM010000195.1, read as the reverse complement.
ATTTGGCTTCTTTGATGGCCCTATGGATATCGTCTAAATTGTTTCCGTCATCAACTTTTATTACATGCCAGTTATAAGCCTTGAATCTAAGGGGAACGTCTTCAGTAAATGCTATATCCGTATTTCCTTCGATGGATATTTTGTTGTCATCATAGATGCAGATCAACTTTGCAAGTCCCAGGTGTCCGGCTAAAGATGCGGCTTCAGCGCTAATCCCTTCCATAAGATCGCCATCTCCGCATAGCATGTATGTATAATGATCTATGATATCATATCCGTTGCGGTTAAATATCGTTGCAAGATGCCTTTCAGCCATAGCCATTCCTACAGCATTGCTAAACCCCTGGCCCAAAGGACCGGTTGTAGTTTCAACGCCGGGGGTATGACCAAATTCAGGATGCCCGGGAGTTTTACTTCCCCATTGCCGAAAATTTTTTATGTCATCCAGGGTTAAATCATAGCCGGAAAGGTAAAGCAGGCTGTAAAGAAGCATACAGGCATGTCCGCATGAAAGCACAAAGCGGTCTCTATCTATCCATTCCGGGTTTTTTGGATTGTGTTTCAGAAAATGTTCCCACAGGATGTAGGCCGCAGGTGCAAGACCCATTGGTGCACCAGGGTGGCCGGAATTGGCTTTCTGAATAGCATCCATGGAAAGCGTGCGGATGGTATT
>JAOZHM010000194.1 GCA_026014845.1 Candidatus Bathyarchaeota archaeon | reverse complement strand
TGAATGTGTTCATAGCGAAAAAGGAAAGGGGCAGGGGGTTACTCTAGAGTCCTGTCCATGGACACCTTTTATAGGGTCCTATCACGATTGTAACTGTGGTTCCTAGGATCCCCTCAAGGTTTAGCTCTATTTCAAGAAATTCGTTGAGGTCTTCCATTTTTTCGAAGATAACTTCTGCAAAAATATCTGTGTCTCCACTTGTTCTGTACAATACCTGAACGTCTGGATGCTTTGAAAGATGGTCGACAATATCTCTGAGTTTGGCTGGCTGTACCCTCAAGCCAATGAAAGCCTTTATGACACGTCCCAGTTTGTGATAGTCTAAGACAACTGTGAATCTTTCAATGATTCCCTGTTTCAAAAGCTTATCTATTCTTCTTCTAACGGTGGCTTCGTTTGCCCCGACTTCTCTGGCTAACCGAACTATAGGCTTTCTACCATCTGTTTGAAGTGCTTTAATTATCTTCATGTCAAGGATATCAATAAACATCAATATTCATCACCAACATGCAGAAAATAAGTAATCACGCCTTCTATTTATACGTCTTTCGCATTCTTGATGAGCGAAAGTAAGCAAAACCGTATAGCAAAATCATCGATTATGCGAATCAATAGTGCTCTTTTTCGTCGAGTTTTTCGTGACTAGTAGATATTTTATAGTGCAATATTTACATTGTTGCGACGATTTTACTTACAAAAAGACTTATTTTGGATATATACATTATATACAGATATATAAAAGCAAGCATGACTTTGAGGTGTTTAGGAGATGGCTTTAGAAAAAATCGCGCGAAAGATACCAGCATCACTGTGGAATATGGCGTCCGAAAAGCTAATAGATCTTGTCCTGAATTCGCCAAATGCAAGCAGAATGCCAAGTGCCCTTGCAAAAACCATCCTGTATTATTGGCAAAGGGACCAACTTGCCACGGAAGTTGGATTATACCGTGTCCTTGAGGCATCAATGATTCTTGAACCTGAGAAAACAATCAGCTTGATGGAAGAGTTGGGACTGCCAGCAATCGTAGTGATGCTAAAAGAAACATTGTAGGAGTAAAGGCAAAACTATTAACCATCCCCTTTTTATGAAATTTTTAAAAGGAAGGGAGTTTCTACTGTTAAAAAACGAATGAAGGAAGTACTCTTTGTGGTTGAATTTGGAATAGAGTTTGTTCCGCGAGACCTTTATTGGAAAACGACCTTCTATGCAATTCAAGCGGAAAAAATCGGGTTCGATTACTTGTGGATTACGGATCACTTCAACAATAGAAACGTCTATGTTTCTCTAGCCATAGCCTCTGCGTACACGGAAAGAATAAAATTTGGTCCAGGGGTTACAAACCCTTACTTGGTTCATCCAGGGGTTACGGCTCAAGCCGTTGCGACACTTAACGAAATAGCACCAGGCAGAGTTGTTTGCGGCCTCGGAGCTGGAGACAAAACCACTTTACAAATGCTAAATTTGGAGCAGAGAAAACCATTGCGAACAGTAAGAGAGAGCGTAAAAATCATCCGTGAAATCACTTCTGGAAAAACTCTTGAAATGCAGGGGAAAATCTTCAATGTCGCTGGGGCAAAATTGAACTTCAAAATAACAAGCCCTATCCCTATTTTCATAGGTGCTCAAGGCCCAAAAATGCTGGAATTAGCAGCCGAAATAGGTGATGGAGTTTTGATTAATGCCTCCCATTCCAAGGATGTTGAAAACGCAATGACGTTTATCGGTAGGGGTATAAAAAAAGCTGGCAAAGAGTTGAATGACTTAAACATCAGTGCTTACACATCTTTCTCCGTTGCATCAAGCTATGATAAGGCGTTAAAGGCTGTGGTTCCAGTAGTAGCTTACATCGTTGCTGGCTCGCCTGAAATAGTATTGGAACGTCACCAAATTCGAGTAGAAGTCGCAAACAAGATACGCGAGGCAATAGTTCACCGACGATGGAAGGAGGCCTTCTCCCCTGTGAACGCTGAGATGGTGGAAGCCTTTTCAATTTGCGGCACTCCAGAAACATGCGTAGATAAAATCCATAGATTATTGAAGGTTGGTGTCAACCAGATTGTTGCTGGTTCCCCGATAGGTCCAAATATGCGAAAATCCATTAACATGATAGCTGCAGAAGTCTTTCCACACTTCAAGGAAATAATTGGAGAAGAAAGAATATGATTACAGCATATGTGTTGTTGAGAATTAAGCCGGGCATGGACAGGAATGTGTTACGCAACGTTAAGAAGCTTACTCAGGTGAAAGCAGTGGAAACAGTTTACGGAGAATATGACATGCTCTTCAAAGTGGAAATAGAAACGTTAGAGACCTTGGATTCCTTTATCTTTGACACCATAAGAACCATAATAGGCGTAGATGGTTCGACAACACTCATCAGCATGGAAGTTCCAAGTGAGGATTGAGAGATCAAACTATAGAGTGATTCATGTGCTAGAAGATAAAGAGCCCCCCTCAATCGTAAAAGGTGTCATGACAAAACCAGTCATAACAATTGATAAAAGTCAATATGTCGATGA
>JAOZHM010000193.1 GCA_026014845.1 Candidatus Bathyarchaeota archaeon | reverse complement strand
AGGGTTAAACTTCACATGGCCTTCTCTTTCAAACACAAACGTGCTAATTGATGGGTTATTTTTCCATAGTGTTTTCAAACCAGTAATTGAAATTTCAATCGGATATCTGTTTAACTACCCCTTGATCGCTTTTATGCAGTTTACTCTCCAATGGGTTATCCTTGGCGGTTCACTCTACATATTCTGTAAGGTATTCGGGGCAAACGCCATCTGGAAAGTATTGCTTACCGTAGCAGGATTCGCTCTTATCACGCTTTTTATGCAAACGATAATAAATACTGTGGCAATTGCTGCATCGCCCGAAATTCATTATCCATTAAAAGCATTGGGTGGTGTCCCAGGAGAAGCAGAAGCATCATATAACTATATTTTCGAGCAAACTCAACTTTTGTATCAATTCATCAGCTACGTCGAAATAGTCATGGGTGTTTGGACTGCTGTATTGTGTGCGATTGCTATCCGCCTTTTATCTGAGTTTTCATGGATTAAGAGCTTGCTTATGGCGGCTCTGGCTTATTTGGCTTACTTCGTTGTTATGAATATGGTGCTTCCTTTCCTACTTTAAACAAGTCACCGTATTCCGAGTTCAGAGAGAAATCTGAAATTGAGTTTTGCATTTTATAATAAAAGTTAAATACGCCAGAACTTTCACTTCTCGTTGCTGGAATAGGTATTATGAATATTATGACGGTTTCTGTTATGGAGCGAACACGGGAAATTGGAATATTAAAGGCTATTGGAGCTAAAAGCCGAACTGTTCTCGCCATATTTCTCGTAGAAGCGACCCTAATAGGCATAATGGGCGGTCTAATCGGCGTCTTGACCGGATATGGGCTTTCTCACGTATTAGCCTACGCTTTATTGGGCTTCATGCAACCACAACACCAAGACACAGCTTTTCAAGCTCCTGACGCTCACAGAATGACCATAAATCCTGCTTTTTCACCGGAATGGACAATAATAGCCCTTATCTTCTCCATAATTATCTGCATAATTTTTGGCTTATATCCAGCTAGAAAAGCAGCGAAACTAGATCCCGTTGAAGCATTACGTTACGAATAGGCACTTAGCAAGATTTATATGGTCGAATGGCTTTTCTGCATGTAATTAGCCTACCCAAAGCTTGTGTTACTGTCGTGACACTGAAGTTTTGTTGGAGAGGCTGGTTCCGCGATAAGGACGAAAGCAGAATATGCCGAGAAGACTACCACAAAAAACGAGAAACGCTAAAAGGAAATTAAGAAGACGCGGAAGCAAAAGAAGATACCGCCCAAGCAAACCATTTTTACAAAAAGCACCCATATGGAGGGGTCAACAGTTAGAGGTTGTTATTGATGACATTGGAAGCAAGGGCGACGGAATAGCGAGAATGCACAATTATATGATTTTTGTTCCTGGAGGCAAGGTCGGCGAACGTGTTACGGTCAAAATTGTATCTGTTGGCGGTAAATTCGCTGTCGCGGAAAAGATAGCATGAACAAGGAGGATTAGAATTGGAAATAAAGGATTTGCGGAATGGAATGAAACGTGTCACTGTTGAAGGCACAGTAAAAGAAAAAGCTGAAACACGTGAGGTTCGATCGAGATTCGGAGACAAAACATACAACGTGGCAACAGCCATCATCAGCGACGAAACAGGCTCAATAAAACTGACATTATGGAACGAACAGATCAACCAAGTAAACGTGAACGACAAGGTCAAAGTGGAAAATGGATACGTCACAAGCTTCAGAGGAGAAATTCAGCTAAACGTTGGAAAATACGGAGAACTCACGGTTGAGTAAACCAAGAAAATAGATGAAACAAATTTTATCACACGAGATGAGAGGTGAAACGAATGGAAGAAAGAAGAGGCTTCGGCAGAAACAGGTTCCCACCAAAACCAGTTGAAATCGGAAAAGAATATGAAGTTGACATCCAAGAAACAAGCCGCAGAGGAGAAGGCATAGCCCGAATAAAGGGTTTAGTAACCTTCATACCAAACACAAAACCAGGCGACCACGTCAAAATAAGGATAACAAGAATGAGCAGAAGATTCGCAGAAGCCGAAGTCGTTCGAGAAGAAGAAACGGAAGAAAAAGAAGAGAAATAATCAACTATAATTCTCCTTTGATTTCCCTCTTCAACTTTTCAAAGAAGTTCTCCATAAATCGTAGTCTCTCTTTAGCTATTTCCCTTGCTTTTTGAGTGTATAACCTTTCCGGGATATGCTTGAACTTCAACTCGAACTCTAGAATAGGAGTATGTTTTGATATGTCTCTAACCATTCCGTCAGCCTTTTCTTCAACAACATTATCTTTCAAATACTCTTTGATTGAAATGTCTGAATAGATTTTCTGGCCATATTGACCTGCTATCATGAAGCATCTGGCGACGCCTATTGCTCCTAACACATCCAGTTTGTCTGCATCGAACAGAATTTTTGCTTCTTTTGTTTGAGGTTTAGTTTTGCCTCGGAAGCGGTGGGCGGTGATACAATGTTTAATATGAGCTATCTTCTTTTCAGGATAACCGAGTGTTCTCAGAATTTTGTCAGCCATTTCAGCTCCAAGAGCGGAGTGGTCAATGTTTCCAGTCTTATCATTGAACTCTTTAACACGGGCGATATCATGTAACAAAGCAGCTGTTTTCAAAACATCTAGATCTACGTTCAATTCGTATTTGGCGAGATGCAAACAGAGATTGTAAACCCTCATGACGTGTTTCATTGCATGAGCGGAACAAGAAAGTTCCCTCGCAACGGTTTTCTCTATTTTCTGATATGTGCTTTCCATGGTCATTGATTTCAAGTCAAAACTGGATAAATGTTTTGGGTTAGAAACAAGATGCTTTAGGCTTCGTCTATGAACTTGCTTGGTCTGGGAATCTCTGAAGATAAGCCTCTCCTCTCGCGAACTTGCCTGATAACTTCGGCTGCCACACTCTCTGGGGCTTTCTCCCAATGGTCAAAAGTGCATTGCCAGAACGCGTGACCTGAAGTTGCGGAACGCATATCTGCAGACAAGCCAAATGTTTCTGCGACTGGAATGTAGCCTGTAACCGTTGTCAACGCGCCTCTCTGCTCAGAAGAAAGTATCCTTCCACGCTTACGCGTGATCATGCCGGAGGATTCACCAACCCACTGGGCTGGAACAGATACTCCAATTTTGTAGACAGGTTCTAGAATCACTGGCTTTGCCGTTAAGAAGGAGCCTAAAATTGCACGCCGTATGGCTGGCATGACTTGAGCTGGCCCACGATGCACTGGGTCTTCATGAAGCTTAACGTCTAGTAACTTGATTTTCAAGCCTCTTAAGGGTTCTTCGCATAATGGTCCTGCTCCGCATGCCCAGCGGAAACCAGCAATAATCATCTCTCTAGCTTCGCGAAGGTATTGGACACCCTTGGTTAGGTCGACGATCATGTTTTTGTGTTCCTCTAGTGTCCAAACGTTTCTAGCTTCTGCTGTTGGCCAGCCTGCCTCCTTAAGCACGGTACCTATTCGTTTGCGACCCATTTGTTCTGTAATATCACCCTTTTCAATCATTTTTATAATCTTCTCGTCTAGGGGTTCAATTTGCACCCAGAACTTGCTGTGTTTGTTGGGGCTTTTAGCCATAGCTACTACGCCTTGTCCGGAGACGCTTTCTCTGTAGACTACTATTGGACGAGAAGTTGTAATTTCTATTCCGCCACCGTAATCCTTTAGGAACTTTACAGCAATTTCCAAGTGAAGTTCGCCCATTCCACTTAGTAGGTACTCGCCAGTCTCTTTGTTTACTGTAGTCACGAGATTTGGATCTTCAATTGAAAGCCTGTTCATTGCGTCAACTAGACGGGGTAGTTCTCTCGGGTGTTTAGGCTCGATGGCTATTGTTATAACTGGTTCAGAAACGTATTTTATGCGTTCAAAAGGAAACATGCCGTCCTTATGTTCAACATCAATGAGGGTTTCACCTGCTCTTGCAAGATCGAGACCAAGCAAAGCGGCTATGTTGCCTGCCGTGATTCCGTCAACCACTTTTCTGAAGGCGCCCATGTACATGGAAACTTGTTGTACTCGATATCCTTTCTTTGCGTTGACTAAGTAGATTTGGCCGCCCTCTTTTATCGAGCCTGAAAATAGTCTGCCTGTTGCAACTAAACCTGCATGGGGGTCCATTTGAGCAAGTGTTATGCACATTACTGTTGGGCCATTGTCATCGCAGTTCAGCATTGCTTGACCTATCTCCGAGTCCATTTCGCCTTTCCAAACCTTTGGTATGCGATATTTTTGGGCTTCAATGGGGTTAGGCATGTTTCTAACTGCCATGTCAAGTATTGCAGTGTGAAGTGGAAGCAGCTCTGGAAGTTTTTGATATTCACCCTTCGCATAAGCGTCCACTACATCGCTGAATTTTATTCCTTTTTTCTTGGCCATGCTGAGGGTGAAACCCCACTTGTGAAGGGCTGAACCGAAAGCAACATTTTCCTTTGCAGGGTCAACCTTCCATTTTTCCTTAAACTCTGGCTCCCCATAAATATCAAGCAGATTGTTGAAGTCACGAATAATGCGAATTAATTTGTTTTGAATCTCATCTGGAGTGAGTCTCAACTCCTTTATTAAGCGGTCCACCTTGTTTATGAAAAGGACAGGTCTCACTCTATCATCCAGGGCTTGGTGCGTGACGGTTTCTGTTTGAACCATGACTTCTTCTACAGCGTCTACAACAACGACTGCGCCGTCTATGGCACGTAAAGCTCTTGTCACCTTACCTGTGAAGTCTACGTGTCCTGGTGTGTCGATCAAGTTGATTACGTATGGGCGGCCTTCCATTTCGTGCAAAAGTGATATGTTTGCAGTTTTTATTGTGATTCCTCTTTTCTGTTCTTCTTCCAGATAATCCAGTGCTCTGGCTTTACCTGCTATTTCAGGCGATAACAATCCAGCTTCAGCTAACAGCGAGTCGGTCATTGTTGTTTTTCCGTGGTCTATGTGGGCGATTATGCCTACGTTTCGTATATCCTCTTTGCTGCTCATCAGCTTGAGGATTTCAGCGGTTTGTCCGAATTTTGGCATTTCTTAACCCCGTTTTGAGACAGCAATTTAGT
>JAOZHM010000192.1 GCA_026014845.1 Candidatus Bathyarchaeota archaeon | reverse complement strand
TAAAGTTTTATCCAGGCATTAACCCGGAAATAATCGATTTGTACGTGGAGAAAGGGTATAAAGGGATAGTTCTCGAAGGAACAGGCTTAGGCCATGTCGGTAGTTACACCTTTGAGGCAATACGAAACGCCGCAGATAACAATGTTGTAGTAGGCATGACCTCCCAGTGCATTTGGGGCAGGGTAAACATGAACGTTTATGATCAAGGTCGCGATTTGCTGGCTTTAGGTGTAATACCCTTAGAGGATATGCTTCCAGAAACAGCCACTGTGAAGCTCATGTGGATTTTCGGGCAAACCAAAGACGTAGATAAAGCAAAAAAACTGTTAAAAGCAGACATTGCAGGGGAATTTTCACCACGAACTCTCCCAGAAGAATGAGGAATGGCTGAAGCTGAAGCAGTTGGAAATGGACTATGAGAAAATCGGGTTGAAAGTAGGCTTGGAAATTCATCAGCAACTGGACACTTCTGCAGAATTATTCTGCAATTGCAAACCGGAGCTTTTCAAAGAAGAGCCTGAAATAACGTTCCTGCGTAGGCTTCGCCCAACACAAAGCGAGCTAGGCCAAATAGACCCTGCAGCTTACTTTGAATTTCAGAAGGGAGTAAAAATTCTTTACGAGACAAACAGAGCGACTTCATGTCTTGTTGAAATGGATGAAGAGCCACCTCACCCGTTAAACATGGAAGCCGTTGAAATAACTTTAACAGCAGCCTTGATGATGGAGGCTAAGCCTGTTAACGAAGTCCATGTGATGCGTAAAACAGTTATAGACGGCTCAAACACCACGGGCTTCCAAAGAACCTGCGTGATAGCGCTGAATGGCGAAGTCAAGGTTGCAGAAAAAAACGTTCCAATTCAGCACGTAAGTCTGGAAGAGGATGCCGCCAGAAAAACTAGTGAAAGAAAAGCTAACGTAATACGTTATCGTATAGACCGTTTAGGCATACCGTTAATAGAGGTGGCAACTGCGCCTGTCATAAAATCACCTAAAGAAGCAGAAGAAGTTGCATTGGCAATAGGAAGGGTTTTGAGAGCTTCTGGAAAAGTAAAAAGGGGCTTAGGCACAATCCGCCAAGACATAAACATATCAATCCCAAACGGCGCGCTCATAGAAATTAAGGGAGTTCAAGAACTTGAATTGCTTCCGCTTGTTGTAAAGTATGAAGTTCAACGTCAATTGAAACTTATGAAAATAAGCGAAGAACTAAGAGCAAGAGGAGTAAAGGAAGAGAATATTAAAGAAGAATTTGTCGACGTGACAGATGTTTTTGAACAAACAAAATGCAAGGTTCTACGCAAAGCACTAGACAAAAACCTGCAGATCCTAGCTGTGAAACTTCCAGAATTCAAGGGTTTTCTTAAACAGCAATTGATGCCCAGTTTTCGCTTGGGAACAGAGATGTCTGACAGAGCCCGTTTCTGGGGAAGGGTTGGCGGAATATTCCACACGGACGAACTGCCAGCTTATGGGATAACAGAAGAAGAAGTGGAAAAAGTGAGAAAGGCTGTTGAAACAGGGGACCAGGATGCTGTGGTGCTCGTTGCGGACAACCCAGAAAACGCTAAGGATGCGTTAAAAGCGGTTACAGAGAGAGCACGAGAAGCCACAAAGGGTGTGCCGCAAGAAACGCGAGCACCAAAACCTGATGGAACAACACGTTACATGAGACCTAGGCCTGGAGCGGCGAGAATGTATCCTGAAACAGACATTCCTCCGATACAGATAACAGAAGACTACATAAGAAAAACTGGTTTGCAGTTGCCAGAGCTTCTTGAACAGAAACTTGAACGTTTGATGGAAGAGTATAAGCTAAATCAAAAATTGGCTAGGCAAGTTTTGGATTCCAAACACAGCGAACTGTTCGAATCTGTCGTGAAAGAGACCAAAGTCTCACCAACAACTGTAGCGGCATTTCTAACCGAAACTCTAAAGGCTTTAAAACGGGACAGCGTTCAAGTTGACAAGGTTTCTGAAAGCCAGATTCGAGAAATTTTCAACGAAATAAGTGCTGGAGAATTGACGAAAGAGGCTATACCCGACGTGACTGTTTGGCTGTCAAGTCATGAGAACAAGGGTGTTCAGGAGGCGATTATGAGTCTTGGTTTGAAGGTTATTTCTGAAGATGAGCTTAGAGCGTTTATTGAAAAGGTGATTGAAGATAACAGAAGCTTGATTCGAGAACGTGGTGAAAGCAGTTTTGGTATTCTCATGGGCATAATCATGAAGGAACTGCGAGGCAAAGTGGATGCTGCCCTAGTCAGCAAAGTACTAAAAGAAGAACTGAAGGAACTTGTGGAGTGAAGAGATTTCGCGTTTGCTGCCTGACTTTTCTGAACAACATTACAGCTTTATAGGTAAATTCATTATTATTAATCAGCGCGCTCGTACTAGTAATGGTTTTGATAATTGTTCTCGTGAGCATGTTAGGTTTACGATCTGAAGTTGAGAGGTGAAAGCAGGTGGAAACGTTTAAATTAAATAGTTCTAAAGTATTCTTCATGCTCAGATTCGACAGACGAGCCTT
>JAOZHM010000191.1 GCA_026014845.1 Candidatus Bathyarchaeota archaeon | reverse complement strand
ATGCTGACAGGCTTGTGATGATCGCTAGAACATAGCTCATTGGTGGTTTGCTTCCGACAAAAACAATGTTCTCTTTGACTTTCTGAGTCCGCGGGGCTTTTTCGGGCTTTTTCTCTTTAACAGTTTCCTCTGCCGGTTTCTCTTCGTCTGTCATATTATCCCTCTTTTTTCGCGTTTTCTCTTCGTCTAATCACACTACACACGAAACATTCGTCCATTTGCTGTTCCAACTTTCTCCTTGAGCGCACTCAATATCCTCATCATCACTTATATAAGTTGGCTGAGGTATAGCGCTACCATCACTCACCCTACTATGCTTCTAGTAGAGTTTGTCCCCGTGTTTTGTGAGCTGTAATAACTTCTTTAGCTGATTAGAACGCGCGAAGAAATAAGGAAATGAACTATAATACTTCTATTCTTATAATGCCTAAAACTGGTTTTATTCAAAACTTACAGTCTAACGTAAGAAGAATGGAGACTGCAAGCCTATTGTATGTAATATCCACAACTCACAAACTCTATTATCTTCAAGCAATTTTGATTAGTTGACAGAGATTATTGCAGAATCTCTAGGAGATACGTTTATGGAAGGACGAAAACTAAAGGGCAAGAAACGTAAACATGCTGGTGTGGGGTTTGAATGAGTTTTTAACGGAAATTCGAACGTTTTATTCCCTTAAGGAAATTCGCGAAAGCATAGAACAAGAAATAAACCAGTATAAGATGCTGTTGGAAGATTACAGTCAATGGTTACGAACGCTGTTGAGAAATCCGGAATCTTCAAAGAATCAGGAATGGGTGAAAAAGACTGCTCAATTACAGAAACTGTCGAAGATGGGAGGCAGAAAAGGAGGAAAGAAGGGAGAGAAGAAATCTGGCACTTCGTCACAATGGGTTCAGTTTAAGGATTTAATGCTTTGTTCTGGCGATTTTGGGGAGGCAGAGATGCTTTTTGAGGCGGTTGGAGAGCTGAAAGATAAGATCGACAGGCTGGAGAAAGCTAAGAATTCTGTGGGGGATTTGGAACGTTATGGTTTAGGAAAAGATGTGCTTTACATAACGTATATACACGATGAAACCCCAGAAAAGATAGTTTTCAAACCAAAGAAGGAAGCAGAAGCGGGAGAAAAGTTCAAGTTCCTAGCAGACTTCTCAGTAGCTGCACAAACGTAAAGCAAATGTGACTAAGTTTTTTATTAGAGTTCCCTAATTTTATTAGGGAGCCTATATACACCAAAGCGTTTCTGGAAGGGTTGAGGACTATTTAAGAGCAGTTTATGAGATTATCGAGCAGAAAGGTTATGCGCGTATAAAGGATATTTCAAGAGAGTTAGGAGTTAGGCCATCCTCTGTTGTGGAGATGATGAGAAAACTTCACGATAGAGGTTTTGTTGTCTACGAGAAATATGGGAGCATCACTCTTACTCCAGAGGGAAGGAATGTTGCAGAGGCTGTTAAAACGAGACATGATACATTCAAAAAGTTTCTGGAAATAATATTAGTGCCAAAGGATGTTGCAGCTAAAGATGCTCACGTGCTTGAACATCGATTAGATCCGAAGACTATATTGCAGTTTACGAGGTTTGTTAAGTTTATTACTCGTGCTACCTCGGCTGACCGTCCGAAGTTCATGGGAAGATGGATGAAACAGTTTAGGAAATACTGCGAGGAAAAAAGAACAACAGCATAAAGGCAGGATAGTTAGGTTTTAACCTATTTTCCGAGTTTTGTTCAATTCTTAACATTGTGTCTAACTTTTTTAGGGTAACTTCCAAATAAGCCTAAAGCCATAGAATATAAGATTTAGGATACCCGAAATTTAGGTAACCCTAAAATTGCTGCACACTGAGGAAGCTACTTTGGAAAAAAAGTTAAGTCAGTTGAAGCCTGGAGAAACAGGTGTTATTGTCTCCATTCAAGCGTTAACAACGCATCGGCATCGCCACCGTCGTAGCTGGGGTTTCCAAAGGAGATTGGAAGACATGGGTCTCACTCCTGGAACAAAGATAATGGTTGTAAAGTCTGCGCCTTTTCATGGTCCTATAGAAATTTACGTAAGAGGTTCTAGACTTGCAATAGGCAGAGGAATGGCAGACAGGATTCTAGTGAGTGTGGAAAAGTGAAGAAAGACAAGATTGTCATAGGCCTTGCTGGGAACGCTAATGTAGGAAAGTCAGTGATATTCAATCATCTGACTGGGTTGCATCAACATATTGGAAATTGGCCGGGGAAGACGGTTGAGAAGGCTGAGGGTACGCTTCACTTCAAAGGACATACGATAGACGTTATTGATTTGCCTGGTATCTATTCGCTGTCAACTTTTTCTATAGAGGAACTTATTTCGAGAGAATATATTGCAGTTGAGAGTCCTGATTTGGTGATTAATGTTGTTGATGCTTCAGTTCTTGAAAGAAACTTGTTTTTTACCTTGCAATTGGTGGAACTTGAAACACCTATTGTGGTAGCGTTGAATCAGATGGACATGGCGAAGAAGAAGGGCATAAAGATT
>JAOZHM010000023.1 GCA_026014845.1 Candidatus Bathyarchaeota archaeon | reverse complement strand
AAGGGATAAGTGGCAGATATTCGCGGGATGACATATTCAGGAGCGTTGACTTCGAGAGGATCTTCAGGGACCTAGGCTTCAACTTTGGTGGCCATGCCACGATTTTCGACATGTTCTTCGGACGTGGTGCACGCCGAAGGCATCGTCGCCAGAAAGGAACAGATCTACGATATGACCTTGAAATAACCCTGGAAGACGCTGCATTTGGTCTAGAGAAGGACATGGAAATACCTGGTTTTGATGTTTGTGACACCTGTCACGGTAGCGGAGCAAAACCTGGAACAGGTCCAAAAACCTGTCAGAGATGCAAAGGAACTGGTGAAATGCGACGCACAAGAAGCTTTGGCTATATGCACTTCACTGAAATCCAAACGTGCAATAAATGTCACGGAAAAGGCGTGCTCGTTGAAAACCTCTGTGACGACTGCAAGGGTGCTGGGAACGTACAACGTCTCCACAGGATAAGACTGAAAATTCCTCCAGGTATTGACAATGGATACGGCCTAAGGTTAGATGGAAAGGGAAACCCCGGTGTCCAAGGAGGTCCTAACGGAGACCTATACGTAGTTGTTCATGTCAAGCCCCATGAGATCTTTGAAAGAAGCGGAAGCGACATCCTCTGTGAAGCCCGCATAAGCTTTCCCCAAGCGGCGCTGGGAACAAAAATCAATGTTCCAACCCTCAAGGGCGAAGCAAAGCTCAAAATACCCGCCGGAACCCAGAGTGAAACCATGTTTCGATTAAGAGGAAAAGGAGTGCCGCGCTTGCGGGGATGGGGGAGAGGAGACCAGTTTGTAAAAATCATTGTTCAAACGCCCACAAAACTAACGCGACACCAAAAGAAACTTCTATCTGAGCTGGCAGAGAAGATGGAACACGAAATCACATTTAAATGACGCCTTGGAGCACATGAATGTATGCTATACATGCATGCTAGGGCAACCCCGCAAAGGTAACTCCCTCATTTTGCATGCATGCATCTTCTGTATTTTTGGTCAGTATTCCGAGTTCATAAACATAAAATAACAAATCCTTAAGAAGAGACGTGAGGTGGATCTGCTGAAGAAAATCATCTGCAAGAAATGTCATCATTATGTTTTCAAAGAATTTGGGCAGCCATCGTTCAATTCACCTGGTCAATACCGCAACGTGTGGCACATGTGGTGCAAAAAGTTTGGAGACTTGGAGGAAGCAATAGAAACTGGGAAATGCAATCTTCATAGCAATGAGAAATATCACAGACGGTCTCACCCGGAGTTAGAGATTTTTGTCGCAGAACCATTGGATGCATATGAGCAAACATCTTTGCGTACATTTATTTAGGAGAGAAAAGGGAACTAAGCGACTAGTCCATTCCCCATGCATGCAAACAATGGTTTCTAAGCAACCCTACGCAACCGGTCCTAAGCAACTACGCAACAGCTCTAAGCAAAAACAAAGCAAACTCTATTTGCTTATACGCAATTTTAAGTAACTGGATGGAGGTTTCGTCTGAATCGAACCTGAACGCAGAGAAAATTGTATGCATCTTCTACTTTAAGAGGTTTAATGCCTATGCACACATGCACAGACGTGTAAACACTAATTAGTTATGCGTTGAGATATTTTGGTCACGGTGGGTTGTGATGACACTGTATTTGATCCAACACGCTGAGTCCAAGCGGAAGGATGAGGATCCGGCAAGACCTCTCTCGAAGAAAGGATGGGAAGACATCAGAAAGGTAGCAAAGTATGCCGAGAAACACTTGCACATTCAAGTCAGCCAGATATATTACAGCGGCAAGCTGCGGGCTCAGCAGACCGCTCAAGTTCTGGCTAACCATCTCCATCCTACAAGAGGAGTGATTGTTGCTGAAGGATTAGACCCTCTGGCCGATCCCAAGATTTGGAAGAACCGACTGACTGAAACCGCAGAGGATATCATGGTAGTGGGTCATTTGCCGCATCTGAGCAAGCTTGCTGGCGAGTTGCTCACTGAGGATGCGAATAGAGAGGTAGCGGCCTTCACGAACGGGTGTATTGTCTGTCTTGAAAAGGGTGAAAAGGGACTGTGGAAGGTTTGGTGGATGATTACGCCCGAAGTAGTCCCTAATTGTGACGACACAGGCTTGCGTCTCGGGGCTCCAATAGAAGAGGCTCGGAAGATTCTTGAAGAAGCAGCGGCAGTTGCAGAACAGAG
The DNA here is from genome assembly GCA_026014845.1 of Candidatus Bathyarchaeota archaeon. GTDB lineage: Archaea > Thermoproteota > Bathyarchaeia > Bathyarchaeales > Bathycorpusculaceae > SOJA01. The sequence goes on along the minus strand of JAOZHM010000023.1, from coordinate 1,043 downwards.
AATCAAAGATACCCTGTGAAGTGTCTCCAATTGCTGAATTTATGCATTAGGGATATTTACGTTGTTTCAACTTCAGCGTAAAGGAAACGTATAACAAATCTTAACGGCATGCATGCTAAGCTAAACAGGGGTTCATCAACATATTTCCAAGTTTTGTTTCTCTTTAGAGGTAACCACCATAACTGATAGCTTGGTGTTATCGTCGCCCCAAAACTCGGGTATTTTGGCTTTTGCATTTTCCTCAATCTCCTTCTTTGAACCAGCCTGGACGCTAGCTTCAATCTTGAATAGCTCCCTGATGGTAGCTCCGAAGAGGTTAATCATTCGGTCTATTGGATTATCGAGTGGAATCGTAGATAGTGCTTGTTCAAGAGTGTTCAGAATGTTCAAAGGAATCTTCTCCTTAGCTTTTTGTGCGATTTCATTATTTCTTCCATGTTTCCAATAATCATAAAGACGAAAACACATCCCTGAGGCGAGTGGCTGTGAAATGTCGTCGATCGTATGTTCTAGCGTGAGGTCGATTTTCTTCAAACCCAGCTTAGTCAATACCAACTCGTTGACATAGTAATCGCTTAGTCCTTGCCACATAGTTTTAACAGCATGCTCCATCAAGTTGTCATCAACTATGGACTCGTAAAAAACTATTGGGAAGAATTTATGTTTGGCGAAAATCCTGGCAACATATGCATGACCAAACTCATGAAAGAGCATCCATTTCAAATGTGAAACGCTATATGACCGCACAACGCTTTGATTAATGAAGACGCAATCTTGAAAGTATCTGTAAGCTCCACCTCTCTGCGGATCTCCAACTTGAATCTTGAAGGCTTTCTTCTTCAGAATGCAGAGTCGAGTGGAGACGTCAAAAGTGCTTTTTGCTTCAGACGCAATCCTTTTTATCTCAATCTTAACCATGCCGCTCACCATAGTTCTGCGTATTTGCATAGTCCATCTTAGCTAAGATTTCTCTTAACATACTCGTCATGCAATTGCGGGGTCGCGCGGCAATTCTCGCAAATACATTGAAGCGGCAAGTCTTT
>JAOZHM010000022.1 GCA_026014845.1 Candidatus Bathyarchaeota archaeon | reverse complement strand
AGGTGCTTTTTAGTATTTCGATTATCTCTGTCCGTAAAAAAAGTTTAGGTAGTACCTTAAACTTTCAGAATATTCGTTATAAAGCTTTTGATCTTATCATTTGCGGTTAGTATTGTTTCAATTGTTTTTATGCCTTTTTCGGTGGGTTTGTATACTCTTTTTCTTTCGTTCCATGTTCCTGTAATTAGTCCGTTCCTTTCGAGTGAATACAGAAGTGAGTAGACTGTACCCGAGCTTACTAGAAGACGGAATTTGTTGTGAATAAAAGAGATAACGTCGTATCCGCTCATGGGCCTATTTCTCAGTTCGGCTAGAATGATTATGTCCATAAAATTTTTTATTATTCTTTCGTGCATTTTCTTAAGTATTCTTCCTTCCAATTTTCCACCACCAACTATAATTGTCAATGCCGTCATGTTTATTCACGTTTTAATGTTTTATTCAGATATAGATATTTAAGCTTTATTCTAATTCTGACTCCGATGTTGAAACAAATCATGCAATGTTTAAACTTCATCTTATTAAAAAGCCTAAGAGCCAACGTTGAAATGGCGTCAAGTTCCTGAATCCGATGAAGAGAATATTTCAATTTTGAGCGCTATGAAGGGTCTACGGAACGTTTGATTTTTAAAGCTTGATTTTCTATTTAAACAATGGAAACTGCTGTTTTTAATACTTAGCGATATATCTACATGTCAGTAAAGGTTATTTCCTTCTTTTAAGGATAGATTTTGGACGGTGTTAAAATTGATCTCGTGGAAGCACTCTTTTGAGAGTTTAGCCGAAGAATTTGAAATGACGAAGAAAAAGAAAGAAGCTCTGGACAATTTATTAGATGCTGGCAAGATTTCGCAGTCCACATATGACTCCTTTAACGACAAGATAGATGAGGCAGTTGCAGAAATTGAAAGGCGACAAAGAGCTTTGCTGGACAAAATGAATTCCAAAGTAGGAGAACTTGAGGATCACACCAAAACTTTGGAGATGCTCCTCGCAAACTTCGAAATTAAACATGTAACAGGTGAAATAGACGAAGAGGTTTATCAACGTGAAATCAGTCTGTTGTCTACGGGTCTTGAAGTTGCAAGGCAGGAACTAGGTACTGCCAAGGAAGCCATAGATCAGCTTTCAAGCAGCCTACCGATTCCGTCAACTGATATAGTTGTGCCTGAAGAAGTGGAACCGCAAACCACGGAAGGTGTCGAAGCTCCTGAACCTGAAATTGCAAGCGTGGAAGAAACTGTTTCGGTAGCTGAGTCTGAGGAGACTCCTGAAGAAAACATGGAGCAGAACCTGCCTGAACCACCTGTTGAGTCTATAGAGGGCGGCGACATGGAAACATTGCAAAGCCCGCAGGAACCGGAGGAGACTTCACAAGAAACGTGCCAAAACACAGAAGAAACACAAGAAACGGAGCAGAACACGGAAGAGGAAATGCAATCAACGGAAACGGTAGCTGAAGGAGAAGAAACACAAGAGTAAATATTCTTTCTCCCTTTTTTCTATAATAAAATCAAATTTATGTAGTGTAGAGTTTTATATTCGCTGTTTTCTTGTTCTAGTTTGAGAGTGCTATGATTGTCTGAAGAAGTTGTTATGACCTTTCATGAAAAGTTTAAACAGTACGATTTGGGTGAGGGACATCCTTTTAGGGGAGATAGGTTTGCAAATGTTAGGAAGTTTTTTGAAGAGCAAGGTTTACTCAGTCTTTCTGAAGTGGTTCTTGTTGAACCTCAGCCAGCCTCAAAGCAAGATTTGTTGCGGGTTCATGAAGAGAACTATGTTGATTTGATTTTCCGTTTGGCTGAAGAAAATAAGCCTTACGATGTTGAAACGCCTGTTTCTGAGGAGATTCTTGAAGCTGCATTGCTTATTGTTGGCGGTGCGATTACTTGCGGCGAATCGATTTGTAAGGGAAAGGCAAAACGTGGAATTTCTTTGGGTGGGGGTTATCATCATGCTGGAAGAAGTTATGGTGGCGGATTCTGCCTATTCAACGACGTGGCAGTTTTGGTTGAATATTTGAGAGCTGAATGTGATGTGAAACGTTTTTTGATATTGGATTATGATGTTCACTTTGGGAATGGTACAAGCGACATTTACAATAGAGATCATACAGTACTGTATGTTTCTTTGCATCAAGACCCGCGTACGATCTATCCTGGGACAGGCTTTGCTTGGCAGATTGGAGAGGGCAAAGGAGAAGGCTACAATGTTAATGTACCTTTGCCGCCTGGAACAGGCGACAGCACGTATATCTATGCTTTAAATGAGATTTTTGTTCCTTTGGCTGAGGAGTTCAAACCAGAAATTATTATTGCAAATGGTGGGAGCGATCCACATTTTGCGGATATGCTTGGAAATTTGAGGCTGAGTGTTAAAGGCTTTTTTGACTTGTCATGCATAATTAGGAAGGCTGCCGACAAGGTTTGCGATGGAAAGCTTGTTTTGATGCCTGGAAGTGGATATAATCCTGTGATTTTGCCGCTTTGTTGGTATGCACTTGCTGCTGGTGTTGTTGGTATAGAAGAAATTCGTATTAGAGATCCGTATGCTCCTCCTAGAGAGTCGCCTAGTTGCCGTGAAAAGGTTGAAAACACGATTGGTGAATTGAAACGGCTGCTCAGAAAACATTGGATGTGCTTTCGGTAAAAACGACGTAATTAAGCCTTGGGTTTTTGCGTATGTTTATTAACTTTTACATTGTTTATTTGCAGACATGCTGATTGAAACTGTTGTGGCTGTTTTTCTTGTCTTTTGGTTGGGGTGTTTCTTTTCAGTTAACTTGCATAACATAGTGAAAGGTCAGAAGCTCAGAAGTGGTGAAAAGGTCCATGCAGAGGTTGAACGTCCCTTAGGTTTTACTGTTGGCTTGGCGGCTTTTGGAACATTAGTTTACTTTGTAGAAGTGTTCTCTTATCTTTTTCTTGTTTTTACAGGTCTCATCTTTGGGTTGTGTGATTTTCCTTTTCTCTTCCAATTT
>JAOZHM010000190.1 GCA_026014845.1 Candidatus Bathyarchaeota archaeon | reverse complement strand
GGTTAGGGTTGAAATTTTTCGTGATGAAGGTCGAGCTGTTGTAAGCTGCGGAAGTTGTGGCGCAAGGGAAGAGTTCCAAGTTAAGCCTGCACAGAGTGCGGTTGATGTTTATTGCATGTTCACTGACAAAGTTTATGGAAGCTCTAAGAATGTGTTAGCCAGTTAGGTTGATGTTTATGGTTGGCTCTGTTGAAGGGTATCTGCTTGAAAAAATCGAATCTGAAGGCGCAATTCACCTAACTCTGATAGATCCTGAAAGGGTAACATGTCCACAAGCTTCAAGAATTGCTCGTAAGGCAAAATCAAGTGGGACCTCAGCCATAATGATAGGGGGGTCAACGTTTGTTTCAACAACACATCTTGACAACGTGATTAAGGCTGTTAAACGCACTGTAAGGATTCCAGTAATCCTTTTCCCAAACAATGTGACAGGTATAAGCCGCCATGCTGACGCCATATGGTTTATGTCTCTGCTAAACTCTGTTGACCCCTACTTCCTGATGGGCGCACAGATTTTAGGCGCTCCGCTTGTCAAAAAATATGGTTTAGAACCGATTCCTCTCGGGTACGTCATTATTGGTGATGGCGGCACTGCAGGTGTGGTGGGTAAAGCAGTTCCAGTGCCATACGACAAGCCTAAACTTGCTGTGGCTCACGCTCTAGCGGGTCAATATCTGGGTATGCGTTTCATATATTTGGAGGCAGGTTCCGGAGCTAAAAAGCCTGTTCTTCCACAAATGATTCGTATTGTCAAAAACTCTATAGACGTTCCTTTAATTGTTGGCGGCGGCATAAAGTCTAGAAGACAAGCGTTGACTGCAGCGTCTGCCGGCGCAGACATAATCGTTACTGGTAATATCGTGGAAAACATTAAGGCTAGACGTAAGGTTTCTGAGATCATCAAGGGTATAAGAAGTCGTAAGGCGTAAAACCCTTGACAGCCTTTGAAAACTATTTCAATTCGTTAAAGAAAGTTTTGGGGAATGAAGCCCTTTATGACGTTTGGCCAGAATTTGAACCCCAATATGATGAGCATGAATATGCGTGGACAACATTGAGAGGTTTAGGTGAAGTTCTGATATTAAATTGTGGCGTATGTGATGGCCCCTCTGATCTAAGGCATGTACACTGCAGAGAATGCGTTGAAAACAGAAGCAAAAAAGCGAAAGAGGCATGTCAGAAGGCAACTGGTCGGCCGAAAGAGAAATGGTCTACACTATTTTTATGTAGAATTCACACGGAGCAAAATCCTAGCAACACTAGCTTTTGATTTGTTTGTGTCAGAAAACCAAAATAAACCTTGATAAATACAAGAGTGCGGAGGCACAACGTGAACAGTGAGATGAGTGACGCATATAAACAGTATGTTGGAAGCCTAGAAACCAAACTTGAACATTTGTATATCATAAGCAGAAAGGCTAGGGAAAAAGGGCTTGATCCAGCATTTAAAACTGAATGTAACCTTGCCAAAGATTTGGCTGACCTTGTAGAGGGACTTGTTGGACCGAAGGGAGTTGCTGAAAGCATCAGAGAATTGAGCACCAAGCTTCCAAGGGAAGAATTAGCCTTTAAAATCGCAGAGGAAATCGTCTATGGCAAGTTTGGGCACATGAAGCCTGAGGTTGTAGCGGAACAAGCCGTAAGGACTGCACTGGCAATTCTGACAGAGGGCCTTACTGCCGCACCCTTACAAGGGGTAGCACATGTGAAAATCAAAGCCAACAAAGACCGTACAAAATATCTTGCGATTTATTTTGCTGGTCCGATACGTTCTGCTGGTGGAACAGATCAAGCTTTGACACTGGTGATTGGGGATTTTGTGCGTAGACTGCTTGGGCTTGATCGTTACAAGCCTACAGAAATGGAAATCGCGCGTTTCATTGAGGAGGCAAGGCTTTACGAACGTTCTGTTAGCCGCTTTCAATACCATGTTTCAGATGAGGAATTGCGGAAGCCGCTTCAATGGCTACCAGTGGAAGTAACGGGCACGGAGTCTGATCCCGTGGAAGTTTCTTCTTTTCGGAATCTTCCACGCATAGAAACAAACCGTGTTAGAGGTGGAGCCTTACGTGTTGTAAACGATGGAATTGTGGGGCGTTCTTCAAAGGTTTGGGCGATCATAGAAAAACTGGGGATTCAAGGGTGGGATTGGCTCAACGAAATCCATCAGACATCTAATAAGAAAAAATCCGCTGGATTCATGAAAGACATCATTGCTGGCCGCCCAATATTTTCATTTCCATCCAGACGAGGCGGCTTCCGCTTAAGATATGGTAGGGCTCGAAACACAGGCTTGGCGGCTGTGGGCATCCATCCAGCAACTATGCATGTGCTTCAAGATTTTCTAGCCGCAGGCACTCAATTGCGTTTGGAACTTCCAGGAAAGGGTGGCGTTGTGGTTCCAGTTGATGCGATAGAGCTTCCTATCGTTAGGTTAAGGGATGGTTCGGTTGTTCGGGTTTCAGTTGAGAACTTTAGTGAGATAAAAGATAAGATTGACAAAATTTTGTTTCTAGGCGACATACTGATCAGTTTTGGAGACTTTTTGTATAATAGTAAGCCTCTTGCGCCTTCTGGGTATGTTGAGGAGTGGTGGGTTGAGAACTTGAAGCAAAAAATAACGGAAGAGTTCAATGGGAATCTTAAGAAGGTAGCTGAGGCCGTCAAGATTCCGCTGAAAAGGCTGAGAAGTTTTTTGGAAAGCCCGTTTATCGATAAGCCCAACAGCAGTGAAGCAATAGTTCTATCGTTAACCTTACATGTGCCCCTCCACCCATCCTTCACGTTTTTCTGGTCGAGTCTTGCCTCACTTGAAGAGGTTAAATTATTGAGAAACTGGCTTGTTAATTCAGAAATACTATGTGAAGATGATTTTGTTCGCAGAATTGCTGGAGAAGCGGAGTCAAACGTCAAAAAAACCATGGAAACACTCTGCTTGCCTCACAAGATTTTGAATGGGAAAATTGTTGTTGAAGATGATGATGCGCATGCGTTTGCGTTTTGCTTGGGTTATAGTGCTTCGAATGTAGACTTTTCTTCTGCTGAATCCATTTTAGAAGCCGTTGAGACGCTTTCCGGTGTGCCTGTTAGAGAGAAGGCTCCCACCTTCGTTGGTGCACGGATGGGGCGGCCTGAAAAGGCGAAAAGGCGTGAGATGAAGCCCCTTGTACATGTACTCTTTCCGGTCGGTTTGGCTGGTGGTTCTCGAAGAGACATCGTTAAGGCGGCTAAGCGAGAACCAGTCTTCGTGGAGGTTGTTAAGCGTAAGTGCCCGGTTTGTAAAACTTATACTTTTAGGATAAAATGTCCGGCGTGTGGTGCCAAAACCGTTCTTGAAAAAGTTTGTCCCAGATGTGGCAGAAGCTTAAAGGGAGAGTCATGCCCAGTCTGTAAGGTTTCGGCCAAATCATTTGAAAAACAACCTGTCAACTTTAAAGAACTTCTTAAAAGCACGTGTAGCCGTCTGGGCGTTTCCGTTCCGAAGATTCTGAAGGGTGTAAAGGGCTTAATTAATGAGTCAAAAACTCCAGAGATTATTGAAAAGGGTATTTTACGTGCAAAATATGATTTGTCAGTTTATAAGGATGGGACAATTCGTTTTGATGCTACGAATGCTCCTTTAACACATTTTAAGCCTTCTGAAATTGGGGTCTCGGTTGAGAAGCTTGGGCAACTTGACTACACCCACGATGTTAATGCCGTGCCCTTGACGAATGCAAGTCAGATATGCGAACTTAAAATCCAAGATGTTATTATTCCTAGGAGATGCGCGGAATATTTTATACGGGTTGCAGGCTTCATTGATGAGCTTCTAACAAGGGTTTATGGTTTTTCGCCTTACTATAATGTTAAGGGCGTGGAAGACCTTGTGGGGCGTTTGGTTGTTGGTTTGGCTCCCCACACTTGTGTGGGCATTTTGGGACGCATTGTAGGCTTCACAAATTTGAGTGTCTGTTATGCTCATCCAGTTTGGCATTCAGCCAAGAGGAGGGATTGTGATGGCGACGAAGACGCGTTAATGCTTGCATTGGATACTTTGCTTAACTTTTCTCGTGAATATTTGCCTGCACAGATAGGTGGGATAATGGATGCTCCGCTGCTTTTGATTCCGATGGTTAATACGAAAGAGGTGCAGAGACAGGCGCATGACGTTGATGTTGCTTGTGCTTACCCTGTTGAGTTTTATGAAAAGACTTGGGAAAACGTGGAAGCCAGGCATGTCATCCGTCTCATAGACTTGATTGAGTATAGACTCGGGACAGAGGCGCAGTTTGAAGGCTTTAGTTACACGACACCTGTTTCAAACATTAATGCTGGGAATCATGAGAGTTCCTATAAGCGGTTTAAGACAATGATTGAAAAGCTGAAAAGTCAGCTTGACTTGGCTGAGAAGATTGAGGCTGTTGATGCTAAAGAAGTAGCCTTAAAGGTTTTGACTACACATTTTATCCGGGATATTGCTGGGAATCTTCGGGCTTTCTCGACGCAGGGCTTTAGGTGTAAGTCATGTAATAGACGTTTTCGACGTTTGCCGCTTCGTGGTAAATGTCCGTCATGTGGTGGAGCACTAACCTTGACTGTCTATCGAGGTGGAATAGAGAAATACTTGGATGCAGCACAGCATCTGATTGAAAAATATGGCCTGCCGCAGTATTATGCTCAAAGGATTCTGCTGGTGAGAGAGGAGATTGACTCTTTGTTTGAGGGTAATAAGCCGAAGCAAATTAGCTTAGTAGACTTTGTTTAAGGGTGAAACCTTTTCTATGCATAGGTGTATAATGGTTTTTGGTGCGTATGGTTAAGGAAGTTTATCACCCTAATGCTTACTTAGTTGACTATAGAAATGTGAAACCTGGTTTGCGAGCTAGAACCATCGTCTTAAATGCTTTGGAGAGAATTTCCGCTGATGCCAAGACAATTGCAAAACAGACGGGGCTACATTATGGAGTTGTCATGTATCACCTGAAACTTTTACGGCTAAGGGGATTAGTCCAACGGAAAGGGAGTAGACCATCAGTCTGGAAACTTACTGGTTTGGGACAAAAGAGGTTGCAGTGGTGAGATGGTATGCCTCGTAAGAAGTCACGGAAGAAAAGGAAGCGTAAAACTGTTGGCTTAGGAGGAATTGTTGAGCCGGGCGTTGGAGCATTGTACGTTAGAGGTGCGTGGATGAAAAAGCTGAAAGAAATGGGCAAACACAAACGTAAACTAATGAAGAAAAGCCGTAGTAAACGGAAATAGGTTTTCAATGGCGTGTGAGCGTGCGCGAAACTGGATCTATTGCCAAGTTCAAGCAATGTTTTTGTCTTGAGGGTTCTGTCTTGTTCTCGGTGTGTCTAGACCCCCCTTATATATAGGTCGTATTGGACTTTGGTGCGTTGCTTGAAGGTTTTTTGCTGGAATACGGTTTACCCTTGCTAGGTTTTTGCAGCAAATATTAAGCTCGAAATACGCTGAGTTGGCGCGTTGGGATCTTTTATTGAATAGTTCGCTCGTCTGAAGCATGAGGAATCACGGTTGGTGACTTCACTTTTTCTTTGAGGCTTTCAATAACTGCCGAATTTTTTCTTTGAGATTTTCAAAAGAAACTCCCACCACCTCGATCTTTCTAATGTTCCCTTCTCCGAGGCCTCTTTTCATGGCTTCTTGTATCAGTGGCATTTTTTCAGGTTTCAAGCCGACAATGGCTGCTCCAACGGCTTCTACGGCTATTGCGTCTCTGCCAACTAGAAGCGTGTTTGTTTTTGTTCTGAGTGCGCTGGCAACGGCTCCTGCTCCGTGATATGTGTATGTGCCGTCTAGGACCGCGAGGTCTATTCGTCCTATCGCTTCATAGGCATCGAGGAGAGCTGTTTCCAGCTTCTTGTGGAACCGTGCTTTTTTTGCGTCTGGAATCAGACCCAAGAGGTTTTTCAAGATGCTCCCTTTTTCATATCCACGTAGCACATGGGTGCTTACGAAGACATTTGGTTTAGAGAGTATATGTGAGAAGCCTATTTCTTCATCGGCAATCTTAACCGTTCTAGTCTTTGTGTCGTCTGAGAGATTGAAGGGCACAACTCTTTTGTTGAAGAGCTTCTTCCAGATTTGAAGCCTTTCTAAGCCCGTTCCCTTGTAGTTGTCTGACTCAGCAAGGAAAATCTGTGGGGCTCGGTTGAAGCTATTAACGATTGCGTCAACCACGCTGACTGTGGAATGAGTTTTTGCTTTATGATTGAAGACCCCTACCTTGATGACGACAGATCTCTCCTTTGTGTTCAGGTCGTCTATGTTTCCGATAAGCTTTAGCGCTTGTTTAAGAGAGCTTTGGGCATCTCCATTGAATTCAACTATGGCAACCTTTGACACCACATCTGCCACCTAAAACCATGATACACGGGCTTGTTATTATGATTTTAACTGCCTTTGGCGCGTGCGTTCAGCGTGATTTAAAGGTTTCTGTTTTGATGAACTGAAGTACTAATGTTCGTGAACGAGAATGATGTAACGCTTAATGCCATACTGAGTCGGAGGAACCGTTAACGATTGGTGGTTAGGAAAGAGAGTTCAGAGTGAGTTGAAGATCCTAAACTGGTGCTCTGATACAAGATAGCCCCCCTTATATAGTCTTGATGATGAAGGCTTCATGGTAGGGTGGTTAAATGTTTTTAAACTTGGATGGACTTTGTTTTTGTGCTAGGTTGGTGTTGTTATGGCTGTTGTAAAGGAGTTTGGGGCTGATTCTGAGTTAAAGAGGCTTTATCAGGTTTATCTTGTTATTGTGGTAGTTGGCGGTTTTCTTTGGTGGATGGTTCCAGTTGTCGTCTTTGTCGTGCTTTCATTTGAGATGTGGATTGGAGTTGCCGTTGCTTTGTCGTGTTTTGTTCCGCTTCTCTTTGCTGCTGGAATCACGTTATACTGGATTCCTAAGTTTCATTCTTCGATAACTTACGTTTTGGAGGATGATAAGATTACGGTTACTAGGGGTGTGTGGTGGAAGACTAAGAGTTTTGTGCCCTACAACCGCATAACTAACATTAACATTTATCAGGGTCCGATTTCTAGGCGTTTTGGTTTGGGTAGGCTTTCGATTCAAACTGCAGGGTTTTCTGGGACAAGCAGCAGCGGTGCTAAAGTAGCAGAAGCAGTGATTTTCGGAGTGAAGAACTTTGAAGAAATAAAAGACGTAATAATCAACTACGTAAAAGGAATAAGACCAGAGGCAATAGAAGCAGAAGCCGAAACCCAACCTACAAAGGGCATGAACCAGCAGATTCTCGCAGAACTGCGCAAAATAAGAAAAGCCCTACAGAAATGAGCGCGCGAGAATATTCTTGTATGTAAATGACTTTGCAACCCCCGACAGTTAGCGCTGTAATATGGAAAGCCACCAACCGATAAGGTGGAAAGAACCGATTTCCCTAATTCTTTTCTCGTTATAATTGATTTTGTCATCTAGCCCTTAGGGAGAAGCGATTCCTGGGACTTTTGGAAACGGCACTGCTTCCCAAATGGTTTTCAAGCCGCAAATCCATCTTGTCAATCTTTCAACACCAATCCCAAACCCAACAGAAGGAGGAACACCTTCTTTAAGCATCTGCAAATACCAACCATACTCTTCGGGGTCCACACCGGTCAGTTTCATTCTTTTCAACACCCCTTTGTACGTGTGCTCTCTCTCCCCTCCAGATATGGCTTCACCGAAACCCTCAGGGTAGAGCATGTCAAAATCCCTCAGTATCCCAGGCCTAGATGGATCTTCTCTGTCGTAGAATCCTCTAGACACCAGTGGATAGTCGTAGATAAAGAAGGGCTCGTCATGCATGGCGGACAAAGCTGCTTCTGCATCCCAGGGAATTTCCTCCACATAACTAACCATGTGTCCGTTGGATCTTGACAAATCAACAGCTTGCTTGTGGGTTAGTCTTTTGAAAGGACCACGCACTTCTTTAAGCTCCCTTCCTAACCCTTTCAGCTCTTCGCTACAATTTTCCCTTACATCTCTCACAACCGACACCAACAGTCCTTCAGCCAAAGTCATAGCATCATCATAACTTGCATACACCATCTCAAGATCGATCTGTCTGAACTCAGCCAGATGTCTAGCGGTTTTCACGCTTTCAACGGGCTCTAAACGAATGTTCGGCGATAAAGCAAATATCTTTTCGAACGAAGAGATCATCATCTGTTTGTAGAGGATCATGCTGCTCATTACTTTGAATGGCGCCCCGTAGTATTGAATGGAAGCTTGTTTTGCCCCCCTTATTCCGGGATCAGTTGCTGGACCAATAATGGGGGCCAGTATCTCTATGAAGCCTTCTCTTCTTAAGAAGTCTCTCAAGGAAGTAAGTGTTTGGTCCTGAACTTTTAGGACCAGTTTCATGTTGGGATGTCTTATAGCACGATATCTCAGCCTAACGGATTCCAGTGAACTCAGATCTTGTGGTTCCATAAAGAATGTAATGGCTTTCATCTTGATAAAGTTATTGCGAACAATAGTGTAAAAAACGCGAAAATGCACAAGATTTTTATGTTTGTATTGTAAAAATTACAGCATGGAATCGCTAGATAAAAGAGATATAGAAATACTGAAGCTACTGCAAAGAAACTGCAGAATGACGGCGAAGGAAATGGCCAAAAAAATCGGCAGCCCCATAACCACGGTGTACGCAAAGATAAAAAGAATGGAAGAGCTCGGCGTAATAAAGCAATACAAGGCTATCTTAGATTCAAAGAAACTCGACAAAGGAGCAGCAGCTTTCATTCTAACTTCATTTGTCTACCGACCAGGAGGCAGAGAAAGACCATTATCGCAGAGAGACGTGGCAAAACAGATCGCTGCGTTCCCAGAAGTACAAGAAGTACACATAATTACTGGAGGTTGGGACATTCTCATTAAAGTTAAGGCTGACCACGTTGACACTTTGGGAAAGTTTGTCATGGACAAGTTGAGGATTGTTGAGGGAATAGAGAACACGTTGAGTTGCATAGTGTACGAAACAGTGAAAGAGACTACCGACATACTCACTTGAAAATTAGGACCTCCCGAAAATGAACTTGCAAGCAGTAGCGCAAGCAATGTCAACAAGGCTTACGAGACAACTTAAAACTTTTAACGATCAGTGTATCGCGCGCTAAAATATCGGAATTACTATTGAAATGAAGCTGTCTTCTCTATGTATTTGAAAGACATCTGGATAAGATAGAGGAATTAGAAGAGCGCGCCCGTAGGGAAGAAGTAGACAGTTAATATTACGCATGTAAACTAAACTATCTTTCAGACGAGTTATTTTTCTCAGACTCACCGGCTGCAACATCCTCTTCTATAGGCTCCACAGTGAGTGTTAGCCCTTCCTTTGCCAAGACCTTTACTTTCTGATTAGGCTTTATGATCGTGTCTGAACGTGCCTTCCAATATTCACCGTGAAAACGAATAAATCCCATTTTCTTTGGGCCAATCTCATCTATCGTTTGACCAACTCCGCCAATAAATTGAAGCGTAGCAGGTCGCTTTTTCTTTATCTTAAATATTTTGTAGAGAACCAAAGCTGAGAAAACTGTCAAGATTGCTACCAGAGCTATCACAACGAGCATGAAAAACTGATACCATTGTGGGGAAATCAACCATCGCTCAGGGTCAAATCGAAGCAAAAGTAACGTTCCTACTGATAAACAAACTATTCCAGCAGGACCAGAAAACTCGAGTCCTGGTTCCCGCATCTCCACGAATACCAAAACTCCGCCTAAGGCGATGAGTACAATAGGTAATAGATCGACATAGAACCCTAACCCGATTAAACCTAAGATTAAAAGGATGAACCCTATGATTTCTCCTTCATATCCAGCAGTGAAGAAACCAAAGATAACGCCATAAACCCCAAGAGTGAACAAGAGATACGCTATCATAGGGTCTGAAATGATGCGCAAAACTCGCACACGTATGCTTGCCCCAAAATAATGTATTGCCGCATTTCTCGTTTGAATCGTCAATTGCCCTTTTTCCGCCACTTCCACGTCAATGCCGTCAACAACATCTAACAGTTCTTCTAGTGTGGTCGCCACTTTTTCTATGACCCCATAGTTTTTCGCGTCTTCTGCCCCTATGTTGAGGTTTTCCGTCACAAACTTGGCGGCAATCGTTTCATTTCTACCATGCATTTTTGCTCTTTGCACAATGAACTCCGTTAGCGAATTGATTAACTTTGGATCCTGTATCAACTCTCCAGTTGGGTAT
>JAOZHM010000189.1 GCA_026014845.1 Candidatus Bathyarchaeota archaeon | reverse complement strand
GCTCTGTCAAGAACAAGATTAATTTTGGAGTGGCAAACTGCCTTCTTGCTAGAGGCATTGGTAATTGCTGTTGCACCGCTTGAAGGACGTCTTGCACGACCTTTGCCTCTTCGGTTCTTGGTCTAACAATAAAACGAGGGATCTGCCGTTCTTCAATTAGTTCTATGCGTTTTCCAAGGTTTCCATCCAAGTCTCGAATAGACTCGATTTTATGCACTCTAACCCGAAACATAACTGCTCACATTGTAAAACAGTTTCGAAACACTTATACGTTTTCTTGGTTGCCGTTATTCCATTTCAATTGTTGCAGGCGGCTTTGGAGTAACGTCATAGTAAACTGTGGACACGTTTGGGCATTCCTTAATGACCTTTTCTGCAGCTCTGTCCAACGTTGCCCAAGGTATTTCTGAAACCCGTGCCCTCAAGAAATTCTTTGTTTGAACTGATCTTATGCCAATAACATACTGTTTTTTCTCAGTCACGTCTTTAACTGCGTAAAAAACCCTTGCAACCGCTGGATTTTCAGTAATAATTCTTGCTTGAAGAGCAATGAGGTTCTGAAGAGTTACGTGATGAATTCTCTTATTCATTGTCTGAACCTTTATGCCCACTATTTCACCATAACGCCTTTCGCCCCCCTTCACCCCAGTCGCCCTATCCCTGAAAATTTTTACTTGAACATTCCTTGATGGAACATTGAGTGCTCGCGCCGCACAATCTCGGATGTGAGTAAAACCAGGTTGCTGCAATGCTTCTTCATTATCAATGATCACCGCAAAGTACTGACTCGGCTTATGCTGGGCAAGTTCACCTTCAACAATGGCTGTAGCCTTCTTCACAGTCTCCAACTTATCAGGACGGATCTCTCCAACCACACGAACTGACAAGCCAGGTCCCGGAAACGGTTGTCTTTCCGAGAACTCAGCAGGCAATTCCAAAAATCTTGCAACCATCCTCACCTGTGACTTATACAACGTTACGAGAGGCTCAACAACCTTAAAGCCGAAGCGTTCCATAGGATCTATGCCCATCTGCTCCAAAACATTATGTTGTGTTTTCACGCCACCAACCGTTTCTTCAATATCAGCGCGTATTGTACCCTGCACAAGGAGTCTACAACCTTCTTTCTTGGCTGTTTCGCTCAGCACCTGATAGAAAGTTTCTCGAAACCTTTTCCGTTTTTCTTCAGCGTCACTCAAACCTTTCATGGCTTCTAGGAAACGCTCACAAACATCAACAATTTTCATTGGCACATTAAAAGGCGGCTTAGATAGGACTTCAGCCACATGCTCTGGTTCACCCATCCTCATGAAAGCGTCATCCAAAATAACGCAAACAAGATTTTCACCTATGGCTTTATGCGTCAGCACAGCGCATGTTGTGCTGTCAACACCGCCAGAAACAGCCACTAAAGCTCGTTCATTGCCAATGGTTCTTCTCAACTCTTCAATTTGGGTTTCAACGAAGCTTTTTGGGTCAAATTTCTCCAATTTGGCTTTCCCTCTCTAAACTGTCAACTGATTTGCAGTTTCACGATTTAAATATTTACCGCCTCGTGGTATCCCTAGAACTCCGAGGACCTTTCTTATGACCTTCATTGATACTGGACTATCGAGTTCATGGAAATTTGTGAATCTGATGAAGGTTGCGGTTTTTCTGCCTTTGAGAAAATTGACATACTCATCGAAGGTTTTCAAGCAAGTTTCATTCCCATACATGTTCCAAAGTTCTTTATAGTCTCCAGCTAAACGCTCAATGAAGTCTGCAACTCCTCGAATTTGCATTATTGGTTTTTTAACGTAGAAAAGGAGTATTTGGGTTTTAAGGGGACCCACACGGTTTCTTCGCACGAACACGCGGATTTTATTGCTGTTTCTGTTTCGCGCGCACAGTCTGTCCCACCATTTCTCTTCGGATATTAGGATGTAAGCGTAACATTCATTTTGCAAGGTTGATGATCCTCCAGAAGCTAATCTATAGTCTTTTATTGAGATTTTGCAATAATAGTTTTTGGTGTATGTTTACCAGCTTGATGAATACAACAGAGCGCGCGCTATGTCTGGTAGCTGCCGGAGTAGTTCAAAAAGGAATTCGAAGCCGCGCCATCTACGTCGAGGACGTGTACAAAACCTTCCAAGGCGTGTTTAAAGACTTGTGGACGACGAAGTATAACCTTCGAATCTGAAGGATTAACCAAATTTTATATCTACCACATATTATCTACATAACATATCTAGGTGAAAGAGACATGAAACTTGTAACGGTGTTGTTACCGGAAGCTTATCTTGAAGGTTTAGATGAACTTGTGAGGGCGAACATGTATCCGAGTAGAAGTGCAGTCATAAGGTCTGCTGTTAGGGATTTGTTAAAAAAGGAACTTTGGGAAAGAAGAAAATAACACCCTTCATTTTTAGTTACGCTGGTTTTCATTTACACTCATTTGCTAGGTCTCTGATTTCCTTCGCAGTTTCAGCCGGATTTTCTGAAAGCGTTATTGTTCGTCCCACGATCAGGTAGCTCGCTCCCGCCTTCAAAGCTGATTGAATTTTTCCGCCTTGAGCACCTATTCCAGGCGAATAGATTGGGATTTTCTTGCCGAGTATTCCACACACTTCTCTTATTCTTTCTGGGTATGTTGCACCAACAACAACACCGTCAGCGTCCCATTTTAGGGCTTTTTTAGCGAATGAAACGTATTGAAGCATTTTTTCACAAGTCTCAGTATCATGAATTGTTTGTCCGTAGCCTTCCCATGCTGCCTTGTGGCTCATGTAGACTAGAAGGATTATACCGCGTTCTAGTTTACGCGCAACATCAAAAACGGGTTTTAAACCTTCTTCCCACCCCACAAAAGGATTAACTATTAGGGCATCGAAGCCAGCAGCGTAATAGTAATCTGCAATTGTTTGGTTTGTTGAGCCTATGTCATTTACTTTGCAATCCATTATTGCCATTAACCCAACGTCATGAACTTTTTCAATAAGTTTCTGAACGCCGTTAAATAAGCCGAGGGGAAGAATTAGATGACGGTTAAACTTTACAGCGCAGATATATGGATGTACTGCTTCCAAAGTGTGTTCTGCTTTGGTGAAGAGTTTTTCTCGGTTTTCTGGTTTTTCAAACGGAAAGTCTAGGGCTAAAATTATGTTTGATTTTTTGTTCTTCGCTGTTTGCTCCATCTTGACACGAAAAGACATGCTTAAACACCGTCTTCTATTTAGGCACTGGGCTAAAAACTTTTATCGTTTCGGTTTTTCCATCTGAAACTTGCTCAATGTACGATATAGTTGTTTCTAGAGCGTCTTTTAGCTTCGCTTCTGTTATTCCTGGAGCTCCGTAGCCAACTATTAGCAGGTTTCTTGTCTGTTTCGTGATTTTTGCATGGTCTGAGTCTCTGTAAGGGTAAACGCATAGAATTTGTTTTTGATCAGCCAAAACAAGCATTTTGTCTGTTAAGGTCATGGGTTTGTTCATGCCGATTCCTCTGAAGGTTTCACCGTTTTTCGCGCAGCTTATCTGGAACGGTGGGTTTAGGCGGTCTTTGTCAAATCCGCTTATCGGAATTATGGTTTTCATTGAAGCTAGATTGTAGGCGTCAACAACTGTTGATATGCGTGGAAGCTCTTTTCCGTGTAAAACTCTTCTGAGCAAGGCTTCGCCTGAGGGCCTCGTTTTTGTAGGGTCTATGTCAAGGTTCCAGTAGAAGTCTCTGTAGGCTCTTACTGTTGGGTTGTCTTTCAATGTTTCGATGTTGTATTTGGTTCTAACCTCTTTGTATATGGCTTTTCTAAGCTCTTGAATTTGCTCGTTTTCTTTTTCTACGTGGACATTGTTGATTATGCCTATGCAAATAGCTAATTCTGGAAACTTTTTGGAGATTTGTGAGCCCCAGAGAACCGGGATTTGCATGTTTTGTACGCCTTGGATAGACATTGGATGTTAGATATTTTAGCGTTCTCTGTGCAAAATGTTTTCCTTTCAAACAGCCGATTAATGGGTTAGTGATTAGAAAGGCTGTTGAAAATGATTAAGGTTGGGTGTAAGGCAGTGGGAGAGTGTTGACGTTTTGATGATGTGTTGGATGGTTAAGCTCTCTGGTTGACTATAGCCCCCTTATATATACTCTCAACATTGTGGTGCTGAGAAGATGGGCATTAAACGTGTCTTTTTTGTGTGAGTTCTTGTTTTAGTGTGTGGAAATCGGTGATGAGTTGTTCTTTGTATTTTGGGTGGTATAGTGCTGCGGCCGGATGAAAAGTTGGAAAAATTGTTACTTGCATGTCCAGAATAGAGGCTTTATAGAATTTTCCGTGAACGCGAGTTATTCCGTTGAAGGGTAATGCAACTTTGGAGAAAATGTAGGCTGTCGAATAGTTCCCAAGAGTAACGATAAATTCTGGTTGAATAACCCGGATTTGCCTGTTCAGGTACGGCGTGCACGTTTCAATTTCATCTGGTGAAGGTTCACGGTTCTTTGGAGGCCTACACTTCAAGATGTTGCCGATGAAAACGCTTTCTCTTGAAAGACCTGCTTCAGATAACAATGTGGCGAGAAATTTTCCAGCAGCCCCAACGAAAGGTTTTCCTTTAACGTCTTCCCAGTAGCCAGGCGCCTCTCCGATAAACATGATTCGGCTGTTTGGATCGCCTTCGCCTGGAACAGAGTTTTTACGGGTTTTCCAAAGCTCACACTTACGACAAACAACGACTTCTGTAACAATAGCATCTAAAAGCTCTCTCTTAGACAAGAAATGCATACTCTTACTCATTCCTACGTCTTTTCTTCACTTTCCCCCTTTTAACTCCAAAACCTCTTTTAACTTATTAACATCAAGACCATAGGACAAAACTGCCCGCGAAAAATCATTAGCACACGTTTGAGCCTTTCAACAACGGGAGTCACAATATCCTCCTCTACAGTGTATTCATAAACAGATATTAGATACGTGACAAACTCCTGAAAATCTATATTCACGTAAAAGTCGCTTTTCACCCTCGGTTTAAAACCTGCCAACCACTTTTCCAAACCAATCCTGTCAAGGTAAGTCATAAACCCCACATTATACTTGCCCTTCAATAACGCGTCTTTCAAATCACTCACTGTCGGACTAATAGACGTAACATTCAACGCAGCATACTCCACCATAACGCATATGTCACACATACCATTATCCAACCTTCCCTCACAATTCCTACGTAACTCCTCTCTTCTACCCGTCTTTTTGGCTTCAATAACAATTCTAACACCGTTCAAATCAAGCAAAACATCAGGATAACCCTTCTTCAAGATAACCTCGCCAAGAGCCTTTAGCCCTCTTTCAGCTAAAAGCTCAGCTAACAAAACATTCAAAGCCTCTTCCCTTACATTCATCCACCCTTGCATGGAAAACCTCTCTCCACTATAGGGTTACGCGAAAAGTATTTCAGCATCTTGATAGTCTTCAGGCTTTCCCCTTTAAGGCTTTTTCCCACCATTCAAAAGCATCAGTTTCAATGCTGAAAATATAAAGGGACTGTCTTTTTTCATTCGCGGGGAAAAACGCAGACACTCTTGGACATATTTGAAGCCAAATAACGGTGATACATGAAAACCATAGAAGGATCAAACCTGTAAAGCTTGCACGAAAATCTGGTGCAAAAAAAATATGGGGGGGGTATCCCGTATTCGTTTAGTTTTAAGCCTAAAATTGACCCCGAGAGAGACTTCGTGAAAATTAAGCAACTCTAACTTCTTTTTGGCTAAACCCTCAACCATTAACGGAACCATCTTGCTGGCTCTAAGTATCTCCACAAAAAGGGGCTTCCCATCCTCATCAAAATGAACTATAATGTCACCCACTTCTTCCGCATAAGAAAGCTCACCTTTCTCCCTAAGAATAACTCTCAACACATCAGCACCCCCATCATACTTGATCTTATAAGCCATAACGCTCACACCTAACAGCAGAAAAATGACCTCAACGAGGCTTCAAAACATATGCTTCAAGGCATCAGCGCCCTTCATTCCCACGCTTACACCTAAAGCCCCAGCTTTAGAGGTCACTGCCTTAACATTTGCATTAAGCACGTCTTCGAAACTTTTCACTCCACTAACCACTGCAGCAGCAACACCCAATTTTTCAGCAACATCAACATTCAAAAAACCACACATAACAAATCCCTTCTCAGCAACCACCAAAAGCAAAGGCGGCGAATCCGGCAACTCAACCCTCAACCCCAAACAACTCTTATCATAAACCTTCACAGACATAATACTGATCATACAGACACCTTCCAATAACAAACTATGTTTGCATATCCAACTTAAATAACAATTGCCACTGAAGTAAGCCAAAATGCTTGGTTTTGAAAAAACTACCATCCTAAAAACAAAAGAAAAAAGAAGAAGTTAATTACGGTTGAAGGTGTTCACCACTCTTCTTCTTCGTCTTCCCAATCCTCTTCCTCTTCCCAGTCTTCTTCCTCTTCTTCTTCAAAGCACATGGCCTTACCCTCAATAAATTGCATTAGCACCTCACCTCAAAATAAATTTTACTACAACCTCACCACAGAAAAGTTAAAAGAATATTTAGACGACCTCTGCATCTGAAAACCAATAACCATAAAAACGCTAACATAGAAATGGAGAAAGTCTACGCCATGCTGACGAAACTAAAGAAAAAAGTTCAAGCAATGCTTACAACAGAGGCAAAAGCAGCCCACAAAATAGGATTAACACCAAACAAGCTAAGCGCCACTGGCATAGTTTTGGCTTTTCTGTCAGCCCTAGCCTACACGGCATGGCAAACCCATACGCTTTATCTCCTACTTGCAACCGTTTTGCTCTTGCTCTCAGGATTCTGCGACGCCCTAGACGGAATATTAGCCAGGCTCTATCATGAAACAACAGCCTTCGGCGGATTTCTAGACTCACTACTAGACAGATACGCAGACGCAGTCGTATATGCAAGCATAATAGTAAGCGGATTATGCAACCCCGTATGGGGTTTAACAGCCCTAATAGGCTCATTACTCGTAAGCTACACACGCACAAGAGCCGAAGCAGCTGGGATAAAAATGGAATCAATCGGACTGGTAGAAAGAGCGGAACGCATAATCATACTAGCCACAGCAAGCACAACAGCAGCTTTCTGGCAACCAAAAGCAGCAATGAACGCTGGCATAATCCTCCTTGCCATATTGTCGAACCTAACAGTTTTACAAAGAAGCCTACATGTTTACAGAAAACTAAAGAAAAAACCTTAAACTAAAAAGCTGAAATCTACCTTCTT
>JAOZHM010000188.1 GCA_026014845.1 Candidatus Bathyarchaeota archaeon | reverse complement strand
TGTTACATGTCTGGTCTGACAAATATACAATGGAAGTTGAGTTTATAGGTTCGAGCAATACGGAAGATTGGACCCAATTAAACTGGACAATTGACAGCGCATGGACGATTGGCTCAGTGGATGTTACGCTTCAACTCTACAATTATACCCTTGATGGCTATCCAACAAGCGGAAACGGCTACATGAGTTATACTTCAAATGCCACAGCAAACACGGACGAAACCAAAAACCAAACTATAACCGTCAATCCAACTAGTTTCAGAAATGCCACTGGCTACTGGAAAATGAAAGTTAAAGGAGTCAAGGCGACAGATACACAATTTGATTTCAAAGCAGACTGGATCGAATACAAAGCGACAAAGGCTGGCGGGACGAGTTTCACCTCTGAGAACACAGGCTCTTTGACCTCTCATTTGGTTTCTCTATGGATAAACAATGCAACACACCACCAAAGATACGACACAAACATATTCATTAACTCTGGAGATTCAGAATCGTATATTCGCAGCGACGTGACTTTGCCAAACAAACCATACACGGTTAAGGTCGTTACGGAAAGAGGAAACACGGCAGTTTTTACAGGCCATCAAACTGAATAATTGCTCTTGTTTTCTTTCATTTATTACTCTTTCTTAAACAACTCATCTTTCAATGCTTTTACGGCTTCTTTCTGGTTTTTCCCCTCTACCACTTTGATATTGTACAACTCCGCCATTTTCTTCCCATTTTCACTCATTTTTGGAATTGCAATCAAGTAGGCACTGTCTGGAGAAACATCAAATATCTTAGCAAACAATGCTATTACCGGCTGCTCTGGCACGGCATCTTCTGTCGATATTGCCAAATCAATCACCATTACTTTTCTTTTTACGTCTCCTTTGTAAGCTGCCATGTCAAACATGTGGTTTGCACCAGACTTGCCCTTCAGAAAGGCAGGACTTTCAACCTCCAATCCATTTTCTCGCAGAAACTCACCTATGGGCTCGATTATAACCCAGCCCACTGCAGCTTCTTCTCTAATTTCTTCTTTCAAGCTGTAGTCGTAAACGTCTTTAATCACGGCATCTTCGAAAGCTGAATTTGCATGGCACTCTCTACAGAAATGTGCGGTAACGGGGATGTCAAAGCTTTTGCTGCAATCCTTACAGACACACCATGTTCCAGCCCGTCTATAATCAACATCAAGTTTTTTCAATTCTTCATGACACTTTGGACAAATAAGCTTATTTCCCTTAAGAAAGTTCTCCTCTATGTCCATATACC
This sequence comes from Candidatus Bathyarchaeota archaeon, assembly GCA_026014845.1. GTDB lineage: Archaea > Thermoproteota > Bathyarchaeia > Bathyarchaeales > Bathycorpusculaceae > SOJA01. The sequence continues at coordinate 1,567 of JAOZHM010000188.1, read as the reverse complement.
CGCATTTGACGTGTTCAATTAAGGAGCTTTTCTGGATGCTAAATGACTTGCAGTATGGACAACAATAATGAACAGAAATGTTTGCGGAACCACATTTTGGACAATAAATAATCTTATCGTAAAGCCTTCTCTCCAATACTCCAGCTTCACAAAGTCTATTCAAAAAATCTTCTACATTCGCGGCGTCGCCAACAATTGCTTCAATAACTGGATACCGATAACCAAGTTTAGGATCATAAACCGGTTTAAGTTCACCTATTTCACCGCTTAAAAATTTGCTTAGAAAAGCTTGCGTATTACGATCCTTGTAAAGTTCCGCCCGTTTTGTTTTACCTGTCTTCTGCATCATTTTCCCAGATTAGATTTTGTCTATAAACAAAATTGTGTGTTTCAAAAATATAACATTAATTGTTTTACAGTTGACAGCAACCTCTTTACACCAGTAATTCTAGAAAAGTTTTTAAAATTTCCTTAGGTGTTTGATCTACAGGAAGTGACATAAGATGAGTTCGCAATCCAAGCATGTACTGAGTTGCCCAAAGTGTGGTTTTACATTTGACATAACGTATGGCAGAGCCTTGGCTTGTTCTGGCTGTCCATCCTCTGTGCAATGTAGACTTGCCAAATGCCCGAAGTGTGGACATGAATTTCCCTTGCCGCAACATTGAAATATTCACTTTCACGTTCTTCGTGTCTTTCGACTTATCCATAGAGTAACCTCTTTGAGGAATTAGATTTTCCATAGTCTTACACAGCCGTACTGAAATCTAAACAAAACCTGTTTTTGCTAGAATAAAGAGTTTAAGGTTTAACAATTCAGAATTAAAATCAATATGCAGTATTCACAGTCACATTTTTTAATGGGAACTCTCATATTCCCTGCACAACACAACCTCATAAAACACAACAGTGAACGGTGAATCAGTTGTCAACAAAAAAGCCTCCAAAACGTTTAGTCTTCCAATGGACGACACTTAAAGGTCTGACGGCAATACTCCTATTCCTAACAGTGGCCATACTAATTGAGTACATTATTGTCTTTTATGCCATAAACCTTGGCGTCAAAGATGAAACATTGCAACAGTGGAGTCCTCAATTTCCAGGCACTGATTGGACTATAACAATAACAATTAGCCCACTATTTCACTTGGTTCCAGTCGCGGTCGTGATTGCACTTGTATCCAGCTGGACGCATCTAACTAGGCACGTTGCCGTAAAACCACCCGAAAAATGGAAAGGAAAGGCCAAGTCTATTCCTAAACATAGGAAAGAACGAGGGTTTAAAGAGGTTAAAAAGCTGACATCAAAAATAAGAGACTTCTTTGGGGGACTAAAGTCCGCGTTGTTAAGGATTAAAGGCGTTGCGTATATCTGGCAGAAAATACATTTTGCAAGAGCAACAATAAAAAGCGCCTTAGCAGTGCTGTTAGTTTTCGGAGCGTTAATTCTTCTCGTGTCTGTCTTGACGTACCCGCAATTAATCTATTGGACAGTGTCAAACGCTTACCGAGGCAATTCTTTGTTGCTTGGTTTTGTGACATCGATAAGCAACTGTGGAAAAGGCATT
>JAOZHM010000187.1 GCA_026014845.1 Candidatus Bathyarchaeota archaeon | reverse complement strand
CGGTATTCGCATTTGCTCACCGCAGTTTAAGCATGTAATTACCAAGTGGGGTTCTCTCCTCTGCTTTATACGCACACGACAATTCACACCGGGCAAAATAAAGCTTTTACAATGCCGACAAACTTGATGTCTATGCTCCTTTGGCAAACGAACCCTAGCAGTCATAGCCACTTTCCTAGCCATGTTCACATAACGTTGCGCCAACGAAGGATCCTCGTGGATGATTTCCCTTGCTAAACGGAAAAGCCTTCGAATGCGTTGGATTGCTATGCGCCTAGTCGCAACATCCATCCCTTACACATTACTCCGAGAGACTATACTCTTAATAGCAAATTAGACTTTCTCCCTCACGCAACTCCTCATTTTTTGCGTGTTATGTCGTTCAATGAATGATCAGTCATTCGTTTCTACTTCCCCAGAAAGCTTGTAGTGTTTCGCGTTCTCAGTTTCAATAAGTCCTTCCTGAAACAACTTGCGGAGTGCTTTGAAGACGTTTTTCTTAGGTATGTCAAGGTTCTCAGAGATTTCATCAAGCGTCAAGGAAGAATTTTCTTTTAGGATTTCTATTATTTGTTTATGGATCTTCTTCATTTTCATTTATTTTCTTCTCCCTAAGCGTGGAATAAGCCAACATATCTTCTGAAGCTACTTTAATAATTTAAGCAGAAAAATCTTATGCTGCTCTTCGAAACAAAAAGAAGGCCACCGCAAATCATGTTTTTGAACGGTTTAACTAACCGTTTAGACCAAAACATCATGTTATGATTACATCCATTTCTTTTTTTCAATCCGATTTAACCCTATTATCAATAACCGAAAGCCCTGCCTCAACTCTCGACTACATAGAAAACTAAAATGGTCAAAATGCCCTTTTCTCTTAGTGAAAGGTCTATTGTTAGGAAAGGAACAAATGCGGGGGGTGGGATTTGAACCCACGGAGGCCTTCGCCAGAGGATCTTAAGTCCTCCCCCATATCCTAGGCTTACTGGCCGCCTATTTAGACCTGGCTCGGGTACCCCCGCAACAGCATTAATGTTGAAAATGTCTTGTACAGTTTAAGCTTTTTGCATGCTAACACATTAAGTTAAAATCTGACGTCCACTTAGCTACTATTTGGGCGGGAGTACGGGCGGGTAGAGAGAGTTCACGTGGACTCTCTACCGAAGCCTAGTATGGATAGGGCGCAAGCCTCCTAAGCTTGCGGTCGTGGGTTCAAATCCCACCCCGCCCGCCATCAAACGAACCTTAGAACCCTTTACTCGCAAAAAGTCGCATTTCACTCCAAACAATGTTTCTATATTGAAAAACTATAGGGGGTCTATCGTTTTTTGTTTGCGCAGAAAATTCGCAGTTGCTCAAGGATGGTGCGGTCGCCGGGATTTGAACCCGGGTCGTCGGCTCGGGAAGCCGAGGTCCTAGCCAAGCTAGACTACGACCGCACTAAGAATCTACAGATATTATTCGATAAGGCTTGACTTTTAAATTTACGATTGTTCTAGAGAAAAAAGAAAGAAACACTGAACTAGTGAGAGATAGTTTCGTAAATTCCAAGATAACAATTCTCAAAGATCTATTACCTTGACCACCCTTTACATCTCCTTTGTCATGTGCCGATGGCTAACAGGGGCATGAATTTACGAGAGTTACCGGATCCTTTTACAACAAAAGATTAATTCCAGTAAAGTGTGCATTCACTTCTAAACAACAAGGAGAGCACAACAAATGAAATTACTACAGCCAAACAAATATTTTTGGCAAGGAAACGAAGCATGCGTTGAAGGAGCCATAACTGCTGGCTGCCGATTTTTCGCCGGATACCCAATAACACCTGCAAGCGAGATATCCGAACACATGGCGAAACAATTGCCTCGAATCAGTGGAATAGCTATTCAAATGGAGGATGAAATGGCCTCTGTAGGCGCGATTATAGGCGCAAGCTGGGCTGGAGCCAAAGCGATGACAGCCACTTCCGGACCAGGATTCAGCCTAATGCAAGAATTCATAGGATATGCTTTCATGACAGAAACTCCATGTGTAATAGTTGACGTGCAAAGGACTGGACCAAGCACCGGACAAGCCACCAAATGTGGTCAAGGCGATGTTATGCAGTCCCGATGGGGAACCCACGGAGACTACTCAGCCATAGTCTTGTCGCCAAATTCTGTTCAGGAAATGTTCACACTAACGGTTAGAGCGTTTAACCTAGCTGAAAAATATCGTACTCCAGTCATACTTCTCTCAGATGAAACAATCACACATATGAGGGAACAAATCACAGTGCCACCATTAGATAGCGTGAAAATAATCAACCGCAAAAAACCAAGAGCTGGAGAAACGGCTTTTTTTGGCTCGGAAGAGACTGCACCCATGCCTGCTGTGGACGAAGGATTTAATGTTGCCGTGACGGGTTCAACACATGATGAATATGGCACAAGATTTACAGCAGACCCAGTTGTGCACAGAAAACTTGTGGAGAGTCTTAACAACAAAATAAGGAATCACACGGAAGAGATTTCAGATTTTGAAGACTGCAATATTGAAGACTGTCAAATAAGCATAATTTCTTATGGATGCACATCCCGCGCAGTTTACGAAGCCGTTGAAAAAGCAGAAGCGAAAGGGGTTAAAACAGGTTATGTTAGATTGAAGACTATCTGGCCATTTCCAGAAAAAATAATTAGAAAACTAGCTGAAAAAGCTGACAAAATAATTGTTCCAGAGCTGAATCTGGGACAAATTTACTATGAAGTAGAAAGAGCATCAAAGGGATTAGCAAAAGTCATTCCTCTAAACAAAATTGGCGGTGGAGAATTGATTACCCCAGAAGAGTTGCTAGCCAAAATTCTGAAAGAGGCAGAGAAAAATGACTGAAACCTTCTCTATTCGAAAATATCTGAGAGATTTGAAGTTGCCATTCTGCCCAGGCTGCGGAATATTTACGATCATGAACACTTTTTTGAGGGCTGTCCACGAATTAGGCTATGAAGACTTAAGCAAATTCGTTTTTTGCAGCGGAATAGGCTGTTCATCTTGGATCTGTTCACCCTATTTCAAGGCGGATTCAATACACACACCTCATGGGAGAAGCATACCAGTCGCAACGGGCATGAAGCTTTTCCATCCAGACCGTGATGTTGTCATTTTCGGCGGGGATGGAGACATCGTTGGAATAGGTTTAAGCCACTTCATACATGCAGCAAGAAGAAACTTAGACGCCCTTGTCATAATGGTTAATAACATGGTTTACGGAATGACCGGAGGACAAGTTGCACCCACAACTCCATTCAAAACAAAAACAACAACAACGCCCTACGGAAGCTTTGAGCAACCGTTGGATGCTGCAAGATTAGCTACTACGGCAGGGGCATGCTATTCTGCGCGTTGGACAACGGCTCACCCGAAAGAACTTAGAGAATCTATTAAAAAAGCCATACAAATGAATGGTTTCAGATTCATTGAAGTTGTGAGTCAATGTCCAACTGCCTACGGAAGAAGAGCTGGATTTAAAAATGTTGGGGAAATGCTGAAATGGTTTAAAGAAGATGCTATTCAGATTCAGCAGGTGGAAAAAATGAGTAGAAGAGAACTTGAAGGAAAAATAGTTATCGGGGAATTCGTAGAGAGAAGGCGCCCAACAATTGTTGAAAACGTTTATGCAATGATAAAGGATGTGCAGACACATGGCAGATAAAATTGAGATAAGGATAAGCGGACTAGGCGGGCAAGGCGTAGTTTTAGCTGGACAAGTCTTGGGTAAAGCTGCTGTTTACTCTGGAAAAAATGCTGTGCAAACGCAAAGTTATGGAGCTGAAGCAAGAGGAAGTGCAGCCAAAAGCGAGGTGATAATATCAGACGGTAAAATTGGTTTTCCAATGGTTAGGAAATGCGACATATTAATCGCAATGAGCCCAGAGGCAGTTGAGAAAAACGTGAAAGCCCTCAAAGAAGGAGGCTTACTTCTCATTGACAGCACCACCGTAAAAAGCGTGCCGAAAATCAAAGCAAGAATTTTCAAACTTCCAGCCACCGGAATATCAGAAAAAGTATTTGGGGAAAGACTTTACGCGAACATAATAATGCTTGGCGCTTTGATAAGAATGACAGATATGATAAATGAGAAAGCGTTGGAAAAGGCGATAAGAGACACAGTCCCCGAAAAGGCAGTAGCTATTAACATACAAGCATATAAAAAAGGGGAAGACATTGTAGGACAAATTTTATCTTAGAGTAGACATGCCAACCTTTTGCATTTCAATTAACTGCAGGAAGCGAGAGCCACCTTTAGTTATTACATAGGTTTTCTTGTCCGTGCCCACAAGGTAACCACAGCCAACAAGATAATTAAGGTATTTTTCAGTTTGAACATGATTCAACCTAGCACTCTGCATTATACGAGTTTTCTTCTTTCCTCCTCTCGAATTCCTAACAGTATCAAGTATGTCAGTCATTATCGTAGTCCTATCTCTATACTTGAATACATATGAAACCGGGGAGGACTTCGATCTTAACATAACCCCATCTCCAGATTATCTTACTTCTCCCTGCATTATCTGTGCTTGTGGAATGATTTACGGTTTTTTTCCATAGACTTTGTTGAAAACAGGGGTGTGCGTGTTAGAAACGACCAAAAACAAACATTTTAAGGGGAAAGACTTTTTATTTTGTTTCAACTGAAACTATTGAAGAGGAATCAACAGTTTGTCTCAGCACAAGCTAACACCAAGAGAAATACGATTTTTACAAGAAGTTCTAAGCGCAAACTATAGAATTGTGAATATACGTTTGCGAGAGGGTGAATATCAGTATAATCTTGCCGAAGCGATTGCATCTTTCCAACTTGAACTATGTTTTCCAGATGTTAAAGACATAACAAAAAGATTGTACGGAGAAGAAAAAACAAACGACACCAAGTTTATCCGTAAAATTCAAACAATTTTAAAAAAAATGGAGAAGAGCAACGTTGTCACGATTATGAAGAAGGAGAAGCCTTGGGAATTGCAAAGATATGCACTTTTGAGTTTCAAGTTTCAAGATGTTGATAAAGACCTGATAATTCTTGCCACAAACCAGCAAATAAAACAAACGCAAGGTCTGTTACACTCTTTATTAAGCCAACAAGAAAAACCTAGAGCCATAATCAATCTTAAGTCGAAGATTTTCGTATTAGTATTCGTAATAGTCGCATCATACGCAGCGATTTTATGGGATCTCATGCAACTTGCTATTAACCCAATCATTTTTGTTTCTGCCTTTTCCATTGCCGTCGCATGTTCTCTCATGCTAGGAAAAATACTGTCCCAAGAATAACTATCCCGTGCATCTTACCTTAACGTTTAATAATTCCATATGCTAACAGAAGAAAACGTGATTAAATTGAATAAAGCTATCTTGACTTCATTTACAATCTTGTGTTTGTTGTCCGTTCCACTTATGATGGAGGGAAACATATCCGTAAAGGCAGAGTATAAGATGTGGTACGTGGATGACGATGGACCAGCCGACTTCCACACGATACAAGAAGCAGCCAACAACGCAACTTCTGGAGACATCATATACGTGTACAATGGAACATACTATGAAAACATAGTGGTCGACAAGAGCGTGTCACTTGTTGGAGAAGACAGAGACTCAACGATTATTGATGGCAATGGAACTGGCACCGTGATTTCTATAACGGCACACAACGTGAACATCAAGGGCTTCACTATAAAAGGAAGCGGCACGATTCCATCCAACAGCGGCATATTCGCGCGTGCGTTCAGTGGCAACGAAATAAGCCACAACAACATAACAAATAACAACGATGGAATTCATTTTGAGCTGTCCAGTGGCAATGTGATTTCAGACAACATAATATCTACAAACAACGACGGAATATTTCTCGGCATGTCTGGCGATATTGTTTCAGGCAACACGATAACAAACAACAACAATGGAATTCATCTTTACTGGTCTTGGGGCAATGTTATTTCAAGCAACATCATATCTTCAAACAACAATGGAATCATCCTTGTCAGTGATAGTGGCGATAACACTATTTACCATAACAACTTCAACAATACAAATCAAGTGGAGAGTGAATCAACGAATCTTTGGGATTATGATAATGAAGGAAACTACTGGAGTGACTACAACGGGACAGACAAGAATCAAGATGGCATTGGAGATACACCCTATATCATTGATGCAAACAACAGAGACAACTATCCATTAATGGGAATGTTTTCTGATTTAAGTTTCACTTTTAATGCAGAAATGCATCATGTCAATGTTATTTCCAATTCAACAATCTCTGATCCCAAATTCGAAATTGGGCAAGAAACAGGGAACAAAATAGTACGCTTCCATGCCGCTGGCGAAGGTGGTACGGTTGGTTTTTGCAGAGTTGCGATTCCTATCGAGTTGATGAACTATTCATATATTGCACTAGATGGTGTGGAAGAGATCGTTCCAACTAAACTTAATGTTTCAAGCGAGACATTTGCTTATTTATATTTCACCTATATCCAGAACAGTCACACGATTAGCATAATTTCTTCCAAAACGATGCAACTTTGCTACGAACTGCTCGACAAATACCATGCACTACTCGACAAATATATCAAGTTGGAAACAGATCTATACGATCTGAACGCGACATATCAGAAACTTATAAACAACTATACAGTTTTCTTAGGCAATTATAACATTTTTTTGACCGACTTTAGTGAACTGCAAAAAAGCCACCAAGAACTAAACAATTCATACCAAGAACTTCTAGTGGATTACTCTAAAAAAGTAAATAATATTCAAAATTTAATCTATGTCTTTGCCGCAACAACAGCAATCTTCATAATGACTACCATCTACCTATCAAGAAGCGCCCATGCAAGCAAGGCTAAAGTTTTCGAAGAATCTAGAAAAAAGCGGACGCCCTAATATACACACATTGATGAAACACGCCGTACCCATCACGCTGTATTCATGAAGCCTGTCTTCAAAACGGACAAACTTCGTCCATTAAGGAAAATATACTTAATCCTTTTTATTCTTCTAAACTTGGTTTTTCCAGCGCCTTCCAAAGCAGTCTGCTCATCAACAAAGCCGTAAAGATGTGTCTTTTCCAGCGGATTCTAGGGAAGATTTTTCTCAATCTTTTTTCAGAAGGGAGAAGAATAGAAAAATGTTATTTCCATAATCTTAAAAATGCATACAGTATCACTTATCTAAATAACTGTCACTAATGTTTAGTTGAGGAGAAAGAGTGTTGGCTAGGAAGTTTACTTACGCTGGTGCTGGCGTTGACAGAGAGTTAAGGGCTGAATCTAAAAGGTCGTTGAAGATTTTGGAGGAAACTTATAACTTTAGCCGTTATGGTGAGGTTGTTCAACTTCCGTATGGGAACATTTTCCCTTTTGGAGAGAATTGTTACTTAGACTTAGTTATCGAGGGCGTTGGTACAAAGGTTCTTGTTGCCCAATTAGCTGAGAAATATGACACCATTGGAATCGATGGCGTTGCTATGGCTGTTAATGACGTCATACGTTCTGGGGCAAGACCCCTAGCAGTTGCAGACAATATTCATGCACAGGTTTCAGACCCAAATTTAGTTAGGGAGTGGATGAAAGGCATAGCGAAAGGAGCAACAGAAGCCCAATGTATAGTGCCAAGTGGGGAAATAGGTGACGTAGCTGAGTTAATAATAGGTTTAACAGAAGGAAAAGGCTTTGATATGGTTGTTTCTGCCATAGGGGAAGTTTCAAAGGAGAACGTAATTTCTGGAAGAAACATAAGACCAAGCGATGTGATTATAGGTTTAAGGAGTTCTGGAATCCACAGCAATGGCGTGTCTCTGGTGAGAAAAATGCTGTTTAAGCAGTGGGGTGGAAAGTATGATGCTCATGATGTTCCAGAAGGATTAGACAGGGAAATAGTCTATGAAGTTCTGGAACCAACCAAAATATATGTTAAGCCAGTGCTTAGAGTTGCAAGAGAGGTCAAAGTGAAAGCAGCAGTACACATAACTGGAGACGGATACTTGAAATTTGACCGCTTAACACAATTTTCTAAAGGCTTTGGATTCGAATTCAACAATTTTAAACCACAGCCGATTTTTGAGTTAGTGCAGGAAACAGCTTCTGAACTAGGTGGGACCATAACCGATGAGGAGATGTCTAAAACCTTCAACATGGGATGGGGATTCGCGTTAATAGTGGAGAAAGCAGATGTAAACGAAGCATTAGACATTCTGGAGAAAACTGGAACACAAGCAGAAGAAATAGGACACATGACTAGTTCTGAAGGAATTAAAATTCTCTACAAAGACAAAAGAATAGTCCTAAAATAGTTGTTTGCCTCATTGCTGATGAAAGCGCTTAAATCTCTTGGAACTCAAATTTACGCTATGAGATATCAGTTAAAAATTGAAGTTAGCTTGAAGCCAGGACACAGCGACCCAGAAGGTGAAACCACAGCACGTTTACTGAATGAACTCGGCTACAAAGTTGAAACTGTGAATGTCAGTAAAGTTTACAGTATATTTCTTGAAGCTGAATCTCGAAAAGAGGCTGAAATGAAAGCGGAAGAAATGTGTAAGAGGCTTTTGGCAAATCCAACCAAGGATAATTATTCATTTGTGATTGAGGAAGAAAAATGATTGGGAGCCTCTACACACGCAGAAAAACATCCTTCCCGCTTTTTGAGGTAAACACACTTGAGGCTGGTGAACAGCAGCTTTTAGAAATAAGCCAGGAAATGGGCATAGGCTTAAACTTGCAAGAGATGAAGGCTGTTCAAGAGTATTTCAGAAAGCGAAAACGTAATCCAACTGATGTTGAACTTCAAACTATTGGGCAAACGTGGTCTGAACACTGTTTTCACAAAACTTTCAAAGGTAAAATAAAATTTGATGGAGCAGAAATTGATAGCCTCTTCAAGACATACATTGTAAAGGCTACAGAGGAAATCAATCCAAGCTGGTGCTTCTCCGTTTTTGAAGACAACGCAGGCATAGTCCGCTTTGACAAAGATTATGGAATAGCAATCAAAGTGGAAACACATAATCATCCGTCAGCAATAGAGCCTTTCGGTGGTGCAGCCACAGGCGTAGGAGGCGTAATCCGCGACGTTTTAGGAGTTTGGGCAGACCCTATCGCATGCACAGATGTTTTAGGTTTCGGCCCGCTGGACTATGATTATGAAAAGCTTCAGTCAGGCGTAAAGCATCCAAAATATGTTTACATGGGCGTCGTGGCTGGAATTGGAAGCTACGGCAATAACATGGGAATCCCAACAGTGAACGGAGCCATATACTTCGATGAAAGCTACGTTGGAAACGTCGTTGTCTACTGCGGATGTATAGGGCTGCTTCCATTGAAAAAATTTAAGAGAAAAGCCAAACCAAGCGACATAATAGTTTTAGCTGGAGGCAAAACAGGCAGAGACGGCATCCACGGCGTAACATTCGCATCAGCAGAGTTAACAGAAAAATCGGAGGAAATTTCCAGACCAGCCGTGCAGATTGCGAACCCAATTGAAGAGGAAAAGCTGAAAAGGGCTATAATTGAGATTCGGGATTTGGAGCTTGCTTCAGCGATAACAGACCTTGGCGGAGGCGGCTTATCCTCGGCTTTGGGTGAAACAGCAAAAAAGTTTGGTTGCGGTGCTATCGTTGAGCTTGAAAAGATTCCTCTGAAGCATCCGGGTTTGGCTCCTTGGGAAATTTACGTGTCCGAATCTCAAGAAAGAATGCTCTTGACTGTGCCCCTTGAAAATCTTGAACTTGTTTTTGAAATTTTCAAGAAAGAAGACGTTGAAGCCACTGCTATTGGAAAATACACTGAGGACATGGTTTTACGACTTTATTATGAAGAGGAAAAAGTTACAGAATTGGACATCCCTTTCCTTTTTGAACCGCCAAAGGCTGTGCGAATCGCAGAGTACAAGCCAATGAACTTTGCAGAACCAGAATTTCCAGAGCCGGAAAATCTAACTGAAGCACTCATGCAGCTTTTGTCTTCACCTAATATTGCAAGTAAGGAGAGTGTGATACGAACATACGACCACGGGGTGAAAGGAAACACTGTGCTTAAGCCATTACAGGGCGAATACGGCGGTCCAAACGATGCGGCTATAATAAAGCCTTTGGATGGTTCTTGGAAAGGTATAACAGTCTCTTGTGGAATGAACCCGAATTACGGGAAGATTGATGTTTACTGGATGGCTGCTTCAGCAATCGATGAATCGATAAGGAATAACGTGGCTGTGGGCGGTAGAAGAATAGCCCTACTCGACAACTTCACGTGGGGGAATCCAGAAAAACCTGAAAGGCTAGGCAGTCTGGTAAGGGCTTGTGAAGCTTGCTACGATTTCGCAACCGTCTTCAAAACGCCTTTCATCTCCGGAAAAGACAGCCTATACAACGAATCCCCGCTTGGTTCAGTCACACCCACGCTTTTAATCACAGCTTTAGGCATAGTCCCAGACGTCCGCTCAGCAGTTTCCATGGATGTTAAGGCTCCAAACAACTTAATCTACATGGTTGGAAAAACATTCAAAGAATTGGGCGGTTCAGAATATTACAAGCTTAAAGGTTTTCTCGGAAAAACAGTGCCTAAAGTGCAACCTGACCAAGCCAAAAAAACTTTCGAAGCCATCACTGAAGCAATTGACTTAGGGCTGGTTAAGGCTTGCCACGATCCGTCCGAGGGTGGCTTGGCTGTGGCTGCTGCAGAGATGGCTTTCGCTGGTGGATATGGGATGGAATTGGACTTACGAAGAGCCCCACGAAAAGACATAAACCGCAACGATTTCATTCTTTTCTCTGAATCTAACAGCCGCTTTTTGGTGGAAGTTTCAGAAAAGAGCAGAGAAGATTTTGAGGCTTTGATGAACGGAAAAGTTTGTGCCGAGATAGGCAGGGTAACGAAAACTCCGCGATTATGCGTTCATGGATTAAACGGGGGGGCTGTTGTGGAGGCGTCTGTTGGTGATTTGTTGAGCAGTTGGAAGCGACCGTTAAGCAGGGGGGTTTAAGCCGTGAAACGTGAAGACATAAAGGTTTGCGTTTTACGTGTGGGTGGAACAAACTGCGATGCAGAAACAAAACGCTCGTTTGAAGAGTTGAGCGTTCAGGCTGAAATTGTGCATGTAAACGAACTGGTCAAACGTCGAAGCCTTATGGAATACAATGCTCTAGTCTTTCCGGGAGGCTTCTCCTATGGAGATTACGTGCGTGCTGGAGCCATATGGGCGAAATGGATACTTGCTAAATTAGGCAAAGAGCTGAAGGCTTTCGTTGAAGAGAACCGTCCAATACTTGGAATTTGCAACGGCTTCCAAGTACTTGTTGAGGCTGGTTTGCTTCCGGGATTCGAAGAGATAAGCCCATATCCAGAGGCAGCCCTAGCCACCAATTTTCCGCCAGGCTATAATTGCAGATGGGTTTACATCAAACACGAAAACAAGGAAAAATGTATATTTACACATAAAATTCCTAAAGGAAAGGTTTTGCGAATGCCAGTCGCCCATTCAGAGGGCAGATTCATATTCGCTAAAGAAAAAGAGAAGCAATGTTTGGAAAGGCTTTATGAGAACGACCAGTTGGTTTTCAGGTACTGCGACAAAAACGGTGAATATGCTGAGGGTGAATTTCCAGCAAATCCGAACGGTTCGTTCCATGACATAGTAGGTATATGCAATCCTGAAGGAACAATATTCGGTTTGATGCCGCATCCTGAAAGGTGCTTCTATTGGTGGCAGCAACCAGACTGGACTAGACGAGAGCGGATGCCACAATACGGTGATGGAAAACTGATCTTTGAAAGGTTAGTTAGCTATTTGGAAAAGAAAGGTTAGTCCAAGAATTTTCCCATTATTGTTTCGTCGATGTATTTCCCTTCAATTTTGTACTGTTTCTTGCTCATGCCTTCAATCGGAAATCCGAATGTGCGATACAAGTTTATTGCTGCTTCATTCGTTGAAAAAACGGTTAAGGAAACCTTTTCTAATCCTTTCTGTCGCCTAGCCCATTCCATTATGTACTTCATCATTGCTGTTCCAATTCCGATTTTTCTAAATTCCTTTAAAATCGAAATGCCTAAAAAACCAACATGTTTATTCTTTTCAAATTTGCCTCTAACCAAATGAGCCATACCAACGGTTTTTTCATCGAGTTGTGTGACTATGATTAAACCTTTCCTATTCTTTATTTCTCTAATAGCTTCATCCCAGTCTTCTCTTGAACGTTCTGGAACAACATAATATTTTTCTGACGCAACGCTGTTGACAACGTTCTTTATAGCCTCTGCATCATCCTCATTCGCCTCCCTCACGGTCATTGTTTGCCCGTTCTTCAGCAAGTACTGCTTCATTTAACGAAAATCCTCACGACAACTTCATCAAATCTGCAAGTCTTGGCAGCCCAGCCCTCCCACCCATCTTCATTATGCATCTTGAAGCAACAAAATTGCCCAGTCTCCCGCATTCATGAAGGCTTCTACCAGCGATTAAGCCGTAGAGAAACCCAGCACAGAAAGCATCCCCAGCACCTGTCGTGTCCACAACCTTCACTTTAAACGCTTCTACCATGCTGCTTTCTTTCCCATCTGTTACATAGCAGCCTTTGTTGCCCAGTTTTACACCAACTATTTTCACACCTTTTTCGAGCAAAACTTCGGCATTTCTTTCGTAACCAGCTTTCTTCGTCAAGATTTGCAGCTCTTTTGCATTCGGCATCATAACAAAGGTTCTGCTCACTATCGGTTCTAATGCTTTTAATCCTTTTCTTGCGTACAATTCGCCTATGTCCAAGCTTACCTTAACGTTTTTTGGCAGCGTTTCCACAAGCCTTCTCTGAGTTTGGAATGATTTCTCTCCAACAAAAGACGTTAAATGTAAAAACCGTGTTTGGAACACGTATTCCTTGTTTATCTCATCAAATTCTATTGTGTCGTTTACTCCCGGGTCAACATATAATGCCCGTTCACCTCTTTCGTCTACAAAGCCCATGGCTGTTCCGCTTCTACCATACTTTGCCGTGATTATGCCGTTTGTGTCAACACTTTCTCCGCGAAAATCCTCAAGCAGCATTTTGCCCTCTCCGTCATCAGCGACTTTTCCGATAAAGCCTACTTTGCAGCCAAGCCTTGCCAAGCCTACCATGGTATTGGCTGCTGAGCCTCCGCAAGCCTCTTCAAAACTCGTAACGAAGCTCTCTTCTTCTGCTGACGCAATTTTGTTTACTTTAAATAGTTTGTCTACGTTGAGGGCGCCGAATCCAACAACATCGAAGCGAGTCATGGGAACAGCTCGCGCAAATAAATCTTGTAATTGCCCAGTTTTCCAGCGTAATTTCCGGCTGAAATCTTTACTACGCCGTCAACGCTTAAGGCTGCTTCTATGCCAGCTTTCATGGCTTCTTTCACTGCTTGCATTGAAACTCCGTTGATTACTATTTCTGGAATGAAGTTCACGTTTTGAAGTACTTTGGATGCGGCACCTAGTTTTTGTTTTAGAGATGGACAGTATGGATGGTTTGTTGTTGGTCCTATCAATGGGAAATGTGTTTCTGTTTTTGAGCCTGCTGAACAAACGTCAAAGGGTGTTATTACTCCTTCAATTCGGCTCATGGCTTCTAGTGCCTTTTTTCCAGCATCCATTACCGCTTTCTTTGTTTTGCACATGAACCAGAAGTTGCCGCCAGATATTCCTCGCGCATAGCCGATGTATCGCTCTATAAGAAAGTCAGGCACCATAATTGGAACAACAATCATGTTGCGTCCATAAAGTTGTTCTTCCCACTCAAATCCGTCTCCACAATGCCCAACTCTTTCCATCATATCCATTTTTCCTTCAGGTTTCACGGATAAAGCATCAAAGACCGCGGTGAAAGGCTTGACGAGAATGTCTTGGCGGATCCGATAAGAGAGTTCTTTTTCAAAACGCCTGAGCAAATCTTCTAAAGGCTTCCCTCTGTCTAAACCCTTCCAAAACTGCAAAACTGCTCCTTTTCGCTTGTCAGGTGTTTCTTTTTCACTTAGCCATCTTTCAATTCCACTGTCAAGTCTGCCTATGACTCCTGACGGCGTTGCAGTGGCATCTTCAGCTGCCTTCTTTAACATTTCTTCGTCGTCTGCAGTGACGACGAGTCGGCAGTAGAGACCGTCAAAGGCTTCTGCATACGTGTCTTCAATTTTGGCTTTCTTAATCATTTATCCCAATCTCCCGATTGCCTCTCCTCTAACCTTTTTTCTAAATTTGCCACTTTCTTTTATCAGAACCTCCATATTTTCGTCCGTTATTATTTTAACTTTGGGCAATCCACTTGGATAAAGCACGAAAAGACGGTTAAGCAATGTTTGGTTGACATGGCTCTTCTTGAGAGCTTCACGGCTCCAGTTTTCCATCAAGCTTAGGGTTTCTCGCTTTCCAAACCTGCAGAAAGCATCTGCAATTACTGCTGTTACCACGCTGTTTTCAGATAAGATTGCTATTTCAGCATTTTTTATAGCATATTGGTTACCGTTGAATGAAACCGCTAAACCATCATTTTCCTTTACAAGCCTGAAGGCTTCCACATCTGTTATACTGTCCCCAACATACATAACGCTTGACAAGTCAATGCCTACTTTTTCAGCCGCATCCTTAACAGCATCAGCTTTCTCCTCACCACCAACAGGATTAACCTCGCGAAAAATTTTCCCAGATTCCATGTTAGCTATTTCCTTCCAGAATATCTCGTCGAGCCGCTGGATTGTTTTACAGTATTCTTCTGGAAAGTCGTTTAGGGATCTTGCCCCTGAAGGGATTTCAATTATGGGCATTTGTTGAATTTCTCTTGTGAGTTTTTTCAAACTGTTTTTCTCTCTTGCTGTCATGTGGTATTTGTCTATGCTGACTTTTGTGCAGTAAGTGTTTTCGTATGGAAAGTTTAGGGCTTGACATAGGGCTTTTATGTAGTGTTCGTAGCTTGTGCTAACGATAAAGGCGTGAGCCATGGTTCTAACATATTGTAATGTATCTTTTACGTTTGGAATTAGAATGAGGCTTTGAGCTGAAAACTCCCGCATATTTTGATCAGTAACGTCGTAAGCCTTTAGGAAGGGTAGGATGAGTTTTAAGGTGTAGCCAGCTTTGTAGCCGGGCTTTTTTACAACGTCTGCGAGCACATCATCGTATCTGCTTATGACCGTGAAAAGTTTGTCTCCGTTTGGAACGAAATGGGACGTTATTTCGAAGGCATTATCGTTTTTGGAGATTGGCCCTTCGCAATCTGAGATAAAAGCTCTTTTCACTGTTTACGCCGCCTCAGCTCTTCCATATGCCGCATGCTTTTTTCTATGTGTCGTTTGGAGGCTATGTCCGTTCTATGCCAGAGGGCACCGCCTTTTATTGCTTTTATTCCTTCCAAAGAGATTTGTCTGGCGGTCTCAATGTTTTCGCCTATGCCTATTACACATACGGCTCTTGATTTGAGGGCGTAGGTTTCGCTGTCGCGCAGTTCCATAGAAGCGGGATAAACACGGATTCTGTCGTCATATTTTCTAGTCAGCTCGTAAGCCTTTGTTAGGTTAACTGGCTTACCTATGTCTTCTTTGTTTACAAGGTTTGGAAAAATGCTTGAGTATCCGCCAT
>JAOZHM010000186.1 GCA_026014845.1 Candidatus Bathyarchaeota archaeon | reverse complement strand
TTATTTAGGTGTTGAAAATCTGAGAGTGAAAACTACCAAAGTTGGACTTGCAAAAAAAGATGCTCTGAAACGAGGTGTTATTGCAAATTTCTTAAATCCTCATCCTTACCTGTTTTGGCTATCTATTGGTGGTCCAATGATTTTCGGAAGTTTAGATGTACACATTTCGGCAGCAGTTCTTTTCATCTTAGGGTTTTACAGTCTGCTCATTGGGTCGAAAACAGCTATTGTTCTGGTCGTAGAAAAATCCAAGTCCTTTATTAAAAGCAAGTATTATCTTTACATTGTTCGTGCTTTAGGGATTGCTTTGATCTTATTTGCTTTATTTTTTGTAAAAGATGGTTTAGAATTGATCGGTTTGTTTCTCGCAAATAGGATTGTGTGAAATCTTTATTTGGTCGTTTCTTTCGAGTAATGGTGGACTAATGCAATGAAAAGGTTATTGCAGTCTATTAAGAATCTGAAGAACAGCAAAGTAAAGAATCTAGTGGATACTCGCTTGAGAGAGTTTAAAGAAATCGGCAACGGGTCAAGCAATACAATCTTTAAAGAACTCTGTTTCTGCATTTTAACTGCGAATTTCAACGCTGAAAGAAGCATGAAAATTCAGAGGCAGATAGGAGATGAATTTCTAACTATCTCAAAATCTGACTTGGCAAGAAAGCTGAGGGAACTTGGTCATCGTTTTCCCGACACAAGAGCGAGATATGTTGTGGATGCGAGGAAATACAAAAACTTGCTAAAAGATATTGTGAAAACGTTTAATGATGGTAATGAATTAAGAGAATGGATTGTCAAGAATGTAAAAGGAATTGGGTACAAAGAGGCAAGTCATTTCCTTAGAAACATAGGCTACACCAGTTTTGCCATTATAGACTTTCACATAATTGATGTCCTGACAAAGCACAATATAATTGAAAAGCCAAATGTGCTAACGAAAAGAAAATACTTAGAAATCGAAGACTTACTGGGGAAAATCGCAAGAAAATCAAATGTCAATTTAGCAGAGTTAGATTTGTATTTATGGTATATGGAGACTGGAAAAATACTGAAATAAATTCTAAACGCATTCCCTCTTCACCGAAGTTTATTTACCTATGCCCAGTAGGTTCCAACCACTTAGCGCGCCTACAAAGATGGCTAGGTGCGAAAGAAGGCGATGCTGTGAACATTGTCTTGTCGAATGCATATGGTGTTATTGAGCGAATAGCCATGTACATATATTCGCAAAGTTGCCACAAGATTGGGATCTAAGTATGATGAAAAAACCGAATATAACAGAGAAGGATTTAATGGAAATGGCGAATTATGAGGTTGTGTGAAAAAGTATGAGGTTTTATACTTAAACTCGTACCATTTAAAACTATGTAAGAGAGAAGGTCTATGTCAAAGAAATATCGAAGATATTTTCTGAAAGCAAAAGAAGTAAAGTCAATTTTAAGTGAGGCTTCGGAGAAACTTAAGGCTGATTTTAATCAGATTTTTAGAAGTAAAGTTGACATGGAGCTTGTTGAAACGGATTTCGCTGAAATATTTCTTGTAAACGGTAAGCCACTGCTTTTTAGGATTGAGGGAAAAATTCTTCCAACATTAATTTTCAATGAACTTTTTGCTTCAATGTCGAAAGTTGTTGTTGACATGGGTGCCGTCCCATACGTGTGTAATGGTGCAAGTGTGATGGCTCCTGGAATTGTTCGGTTTGAAGGAGAGTTTAAGAAAGGTGATCTCGTTTTTGTTGTGGATGAGAAACATGGCAAAGCAATTGCATTAGGCGAAGCCACTTATGATGTTGATGCTGCAAAAAAAGTTACGAAAGGTGCTGTCATGAAAAACATTCATTTCGTCGGCGACAAAATATGGAATTTTATTAAAAAACTGAATAATATATGACAAAAATTGAACTAATTATTGCAAGCGTTCTAAAAGAAGGCAAATCTTTGAATTACTTATTCCCATTCTAAAATCAAAAGGACATTTCTAATCTACATTCTGAATTCATAAAACACTTTAATAGTTAATCTGTATTCTGAATTCAGAGGCGTGATTTAAGGAAACGCTTAAACTCTTAAAAAGTAAATAATGTGTTAGAGAGGAGAAGTTTGTCAGCTTTAGGTGGCATATTCCGTAGATCCAAGAAAGCTGGAAAAAAGAAAATGGTTAGAGTTGAGACTAAGAGTAGTTCTGGCAAAACGTATTTGAAGGCTATGCCCCTCCGCGACTTGGCGGATTTAGATATTGTTAAGAGTGAGGTAACCTCTGGAAACATTCTAATCCTCAGGATAACTCCTCTCGCAGACAAGAGCATCGAAGATGTAAAGCGTGCGATAAACGAATTATGCGAGTTCGTTGAATCAATCAGCGGGGACATCGCTCGTCTGGGTGAGGAACGAGTTGTGATCTGCCCTCCAGACGTGAGAATTTGGCGGGAAAAAACTCCAATATCAAATAAGCCTATACCTACAGCAGCCTAAAGGTTTCCATAATCGCTGGCACTAATGCTTGGATTCCACATCTTCTCCGAATGAAGTTTGCTATGCTCAGGCATTTCGCTCTCTCACCATGACACACAACAACTCTTTCAGGTTTTGGCCTAAGATGAGTTATGTAATTAATTATCTGACGCCTATCAGAATGCCCAGAAAAACCTTCAATTGATTCTACTTGCAATCTGACTTTTACAACTCCCATCTTACCTTGGCTGTCTATCATCGTTACGTCGGGCAAGCCCTTCTGCACTCTTCTTCCTCGGGTGCCCTGAATCTGATAGCTTACAAAGATTATAGTGTTTCTGTCGTCTTCTGCTAAACTCTTGAAGTACTCTATTACAGGTCCACCCTCAAGCATTCCAGACGTAGCCATGATAATGCACGGTTCGCCATCTATTATTTCCTGTCTAACACTTGGGTGCTCCACAATTGTAAAGTAATCTGATTTGAAAGGATTTATTCCATCGTAAAGTATGCTCCTGCGCACGTCTCTGCCTAAATATTCCGGATAAGCCGTGTGAATTGCCGTTGCCTCTGAGATCATGCCCTCAATAAACACTGGCGCCTCTTTCATCAAACCACGCCGCATGTAACCATCAATGACGAGCATTATTTCTTGAGCTCTACCTACGGCTGGTACTGGAATTATGACCTTTCCTTTCCTCTCTAAAGTCTCATTTATGATGGATGTTAAACCTTCTTCAGCCTCAACTCTTGAAGGCATAAAATCCTTGGGACTGCCATATGTGCTTTCAGTTATTAACGTCTCAACTCTCGGAAACTCCGTTGTTGCTGCCTCCAAAAGCATAGTCCTTGCATACTTGTAATCGCCCGTATAGACAATGTTGTGTAAGCCCTCGCCAACATGCAGATGTGTCATCGAAGAACCTAAAATGTGGCCAGCGTTGTGCAGAGTTAGCCGAACGTCTGGAGCTATATCTGTAACGACACCGTGTCTTAAAGGAATAGTGTGTAAAACACATTCACGAACGTCTTTCTGGTCATAATGCGATATAACCCCCTGCTTGCCTGCCACATCTAAGTAATCAAGCTGAAGCAACGTCATCAAATTCGACGTTGGAGCCGAACAATAGACAGGACCATCATACCCGTATTTATAGAGGAAAGGCACCAAACCACAATGGTCAAGGTGAGCATGACTTATCACGACAGCGTCTAAAGAGTCTATTTCAAATGTGGGGGCGTCAAATCTTGGAAAGAGTTCAAAGGGTTTCGAGGAGCCAGGATTAATTCCGCAGTCCAATAATACGTTGCTTTCTCTTGTTTGAAGTAGAAAGGCTGATCTTCCTACTTGTTGAACTCCTCCAAGGGCTGTAATTCGGAGGTCTCCAACTTCATAGGTTTTAGGTCTGAAAATTCTCTCGCCAACTGTGCGGAGTATCCTTTCTCTTTCCTTGCTTTCGGAGTGAAGATAATGACGCATGTGAGCAACAATTTTTGAGCGTAGAGGAGGGCTTCTTAGAACACGAGGCCGCCATCTAATTTGCCTTATAATCTCTTGAAGAACTGATCCGTTTCTTCCGATGACTAGCCCTGGTTTTTTAGCCTCAATTATTATCTCTCCGAGGCTTGGGTCGAAATTTACGTCTGTTACTTCTGCTTCAGGCGAGATTATCTCCTTGGCTAGTCTTTCTGCTTCCTTCTCTGGCAATCTTACCGAAGGATCTGAACGAATAACTATTCTCTTCCTCAGTACACCAACTATGCCTGCAATTACACTGCTCTGTTCGACCAGAATTTCCGGTTTTTTAGCATACACTGCAAGCATTGGGCCCTCATATTCTATTCTTGACACTTCAGCCTGTTTTGGAACGTGCTCCAAAATATACTGACTTATTTCTATTCTATCTTTTTCAGAGCTTCGCGGCACTGTTTAAACTTCCTCAGTTTGCTAGAAGCTGCTTCTTTTCCTCCTTAGTTAATTCCCGATAGCCCTTCACATCTATCACTGCCACATCAAAACTGTCTCCACTTGCAGCATCCCGCTTCATAGCAGAGTCAACAGCCTTAACAATCACAGGCAGAATCTCCTTAGCAGACATATCTTCCTTGAACCTGTCTTCCAGAATACCATAAGCTATCGGCGATCCAGAACCCGTGGCAACACATTTTTCCTCTGTTAAACTGCCAAACGGATCTAGTGAAAACACGTGTGGCCCAGTGTCATCCATTCCGCCTATTAGAACTTGTGCGATGAGCGGTGCGTATCTGGATGAAAACAGAAGGTTTGCAATAAGTCTTGCTGCGGAGCTTACAGGTATGGGTCTGTCCATGTTCAGTTTGTAAAGATGTGCGTTTACTTTTAATATGTCCACGGTTCTTTGGGCGTCAGCAACGCTTCCAGAAATGGTCATAGCTAAGTGATCATCTATCTTGTATATTTTTTTGCCATGTTTGTGGGCTACGTAAGAACCCATGGTTACGCGGGTGTCTGAGGCTAATACTACACTGTTTTTGCACACGAGGCCGATGGTTGTTGTTCCTTTTAATACTAATTGATTGATTGCATCATTATTGTTTGTCATTTCGTTTTTCTCCAAAACCTAAACGTGCGTACATGGAATTAATTCGCTAGCAAATAGCATGATGTATTCCTAACCGCGAGTTTATTAATATTACGGTTTCAAGGTAATGAAACAAAGGATAGCTTTAGCCAAGGAACGAATTAAAGTTTTAAGCGTATAGAGTTATGTAGAATTAGAAAGATATACGTCTGAATAGTGATTGCTTTGCCTTTAGAATATCATCGCATGCAACTTCCAAGAGAGGTAATTGTGGGAAACGGGATAATTGAACGAGTTACAGAAGTCTCCAGAAGACTCGGGTTCACAGAATCTGCACTCATAGTTGCTGGTTCGAAAACATACAACATCGCTGGGAAAACGGTTAGGGAGCTTCTCGAAGAAGAGGGGGTAAAAGTTGACACATTCCTTGTTGAATCAGCCACAATGAAGGATGTTCACGCCGTTGAGGAGAAAATAAAGGCTTGGAAACCTCAAGTTGTCTTTGCTGTTGGTGGCGGAACAAAAATAGACGTCGCAAAGCTAAGCTCGGCACACCAAGAAGTTCCATTTATCAGTGTCCCAACAACAGCCTCTCATGATGGAATTGTAAGTCCGTTATCCTCTGTGAAGGGCTTTGAAAAACCGTATTCTGTTATGGCTCAAGCACCAATAGCCATCATAGCGGACACAAACGTCATAATGCAGGCGCCTTGGCGTCACGTCATAAGTGGTTGCGGAGACGTGATAGCGAAATTTACGTCAGTGACAGATTGGAGGCTGGCCCATGAAGAGAAAGGAGAATATTATGGGGATTATGCTGCAAGCTTGGCTTTAATGAGTGCTAAACTTGTAATGCGGAATGCTGAGCTGATAAAATCAAGGAAAGAGGAGGGCTTTCGAGTGCTTTTAGAGGCTTTGATAAGTTGCGGAGTAGCCATGAGCATTGCCGGAAGTAGCCGTCCATGCAGCGGTTCAGAGCACTTGTTCAGTCACGCACTTGACACGATCAAACCTAACCATGCCATGCACGGCGAACAATGTGGTGTAGGAACAATAATGATGGCTTATCTGCATAAGGCGGACTGGAAACGCATAAAACAAACGTTGGAGGTGTTGGGTGCTCCGACAAACGCGGATGAGCTTGGTGTGGAAAAAGAAGACATAGTAAAGGCTTTAGAAATGGCTTCTTCCATAAGGCCTGAACGATACACCATTCTTAACAAGTTGAATCTGAGCCGTGAAGATTACGAAGGACTGGCGAGAATGGCACGTGTTGTCTGAAAGAGGAATGTTTTGCGGTAATGGGTTTATGGAAGTGAGCGATTTTTTAGGGACGGCTTGTGTTTTTGGCACTGTTGATTATTAACTTTATTTTTTCGATTATTACTTCAGGCGGTATCGTTAGGTCGTCGCAGCTAACGTCCTTTAAGAGGCTTTTTTTCTTGTAGTATTCTATTAGTGGTTCAGTTTTTTTCCTGTAGACGTTTAGGCGTTCTTGTATGACTTCGGGTTTGTCGTCTTCTCTTTGGTAAAGCTGGCCGCCACATTCGTCGCAAATGGTGTCTCTTTTAGGTTTCAGCGTTAACTTGTTATATATGGTTCCACATCTTCTGCAAGTAAGTCTGTTCGATAAACGTTTAATTATGATCTCGTCTGGAACATTTAGGTTTATGACGAGATCGATCTTTGATATTCTGTCTAAGGCTTCTGCCTGTTTTATAGTTCTGGGAAAACCGTCAAGTATGAACCCCTTCTCGTGGTCAGGCTTCCTCAACCTCTT
>JAOZHM010000021.1 GCA_026014845.1 Candidatus Bathyarchaeota archaeon | reverse complement strand
CTTAGTTTTCTTGGGCACATCTGGTCTACCATAATGTTCTTACCGTTATTCTCTCTAATAGCAGCTTCTTCATGCTTGATAGGCTATGTCGTGCTTGCCATAGCTGAGCAACGCCGAGAACTAGGTGTCTTAAGAGCGTTGGGGATAAAGCCTAAAACGGTCACAAAAATCGTTTCGGAACAGAGTTCCATAATTTTGCTTTCAAGCTTCGCTGCAGGAGTCCCAATAGGGATAATCCTTACTTTGTTAATTTTAGTTCCCGAACCAATAATCACAAGTTACACGGTGCTTCAGATAGCTGGATGGTTATTAATCGGCTTACTTGTAGTGTTTGTTTCAAGCCTCTATCCAACCATAAAATTTGCAAGAAAACCAATTCTAGAAATCATGAATCAACCTTGAAGAGCCTAAGCGAAACGAATTTAAGGTTTTGGTGTATCTTGTAAACGTACTTCCACAGGTGAAAACAAATGGCCCAAACGATTCAAGGAATAATAAAGACTTACCGAGTAGGTCCAAGAACTCAGAAACCTAAAGAGTGCATAATCAGGTTTGCACACGTAACTTCTGTTTCTGAAGCAAGTAGGCTTATTGGACGAAAGGTTGCTTGGAAGCTTGGAAAGAACAAGATTGTTGGGAAAATCGTGGCTTTGCACGGCGATAAAGGCTTGGTCCGAGCAAGATTTAGAAAGGGTGTGCCAGGTCAGGCTTTAGGAACAACCGTTGAACTAGTTGGCTAAGCGTCTTGAAAAATGTTTAAGCGAGTCCACGTAAGCTGGTAGCTGACTTATGAAGTCCTGTAGCTGAAGCACGGGAACAATAGGAACTTTGTTGTAGAATTTTGATCTGACAGTGGTAAGGGATAAGATGGCTGGGACAAGTTTAACTCTGCTCCATGAGGTGCACTCAATTTTTTCAGTTAGTTTTGGCAAGGATTCAGCTAAGGCAGACGTTCTTTCAACTTGTTCCTCAACGATTCTCCTTATCGCAGATGGGTACATTCCATGATGCCAATGCTTACAATCAACACATGCCACTATTGGTTTTTTACATGCTATTATGTCTATTTCCCATCTTCTTCCAGCATGCTTAAACCTCAAATTCCTCTTGACGCTGTAGTCGTTCCGCTCAAAAGCAATAGCAGCAATGTTCTCAAACTCCTTCCAGTCAAGGAAACCGCTTACACGTTCAACATCAGCACCTAACTCAATGGCGTGAACAGCTAATTTAAGACGTTTTAGGCTGTCCACCTCTACAAGCTTATTCCGCAAATAAAGCAACCCATCGTTTTGCAACTTTTTGGCCAAATCCTTAGCAATTGAGGATGCGATTTTTGCTTCTTTTATCAGTACTTCAATCGTGGAAGACCCGTTTTTGGTCACTTTTAGAATAGAAATAATCAATTCTCTTTCAATATTCATTTAATAACATCCGAGATTCTACACAATGATGCCTAAAAGAATGGGTTTTTTATAATTGCTTAAAAGGTTTTCCACAAGATGTTTTCTGCTCGGATTCCGAATAGACAACAAATCTTTTTTTAAGACACGTTCAAAGTTGTACACGCGGGTTTTTACCCTCCAGCTTTGGTTTCTTCCCTACCTCCAAACTCTAGGGGGCAAGGAAAACCCGTACCTTTTTTGTTGCTCCTGCATCTGCCTATGGTCAACCTTTTACTGTGAAAAACTCCGGAATAATTTGTGGGAGACGCATACACCGTTTTCTTTTCGAAAGTTAAATATGGTAAAAATATGTTTTGTGCAGTTGACGCCCATTTATGATTTGCTAACACTCAAACTGCTAAAAAAATCGCGAAAAGAAGACATACAGAGATGATGGCTTTCTTGTCAGGTTTGAAAAGAGAACTTTCTGTAACAGATCTATCCATTGACTGAGGTAAAGGCGCCTTTTATGCTGGAACCGACGGAAAGAGTCAAAAAAAGAGTAAGTAGATTTTAAATGCTAAACAAACACTAGATAAACATAAGCCTAAAAATGGAAGTGCTATCGGCATGTTTGATTCATACACTT
>JAOZHM010000185.1 GCA_026014845.1 Candidatus Bathyarchaeota archaeon | reverse complement strand
GTGGGGCAGATTAGGGACATGATAAGAATCTGTAAGGAGGAGAACTTGTCTCTGGCGACAACATTGCTGTTCGGCATAGGGGAGACCGATGAGGACTTTGATGGGTATATAGAGTTTATTCGTGAAACAAAACCAACATGGCTGGGTTGCGCTCTTGTCAAGGTATACGAAGGAACTTTTATGCATGAAAGAGGTTACTCATACAATATTGACGATGCAAATAGGAGACTTAGGAAAGTCTACGCTCGCATAGCTGCACTGAGAGAACTAGGCGACCTCAAAGAGGACGAAGTTCGTTTGGGTTAGTTTGGAACCAGATGGATGAGAAGCAAGGTGAACACGACAGCATCAGAAACGCTCCGCAACACTACGTAAACTACCCACTCACAGGTGCACGAGTGCTCCCACATTCGTTAATCTTTATGGTTCAAGTGTGCGCGGCTTACAGATGCTTCACAAGCCGACGCAGTTTTGTCAATAGCATCCTTGGTTCTGGCGAGTGTTTGGTAAGCTTCCGTTGCTATCTTCCTTGATTTAATGCTCTTTCCTAAGACTAGAAAAAACAACAGTATTGCAGAGAAATTCAGAATCGTAAATGACTTGAAATTGGTCCTCACCAAATGAAATCCTACGTTGAAGTTCCACGCTACAATGATAATGAAGCAGATGAAAATCGCCAAATTTCGTCTACGCTTGAAGTTGAATATGTTTTTTTTCCATATTTTGCAGTATCGTTTAAGCTCATGGCAACGATCACACTCGTCGTTGAAAGCACAATATTCACCAAAGCATCGTTTACGCATTCAGCTCCCTCGATGCCTCTAATCAATGGTTTGTTTTTCCCCTGGCTAAGGGTTGCTTTGCAGATTACGCACGTCATTCAGATGCGCACCTCATTTAGAACAAATCGTTTCGTGAACTAACATGTGGTTTTTCTTTTTGGATTTATCCTCGGCGTGTAACACTTTGACTTCTGAACTAATGAGGCGTGCTTGCTGAACTTTCTAGGGAAACTCCTAACGCTCTTTTGACCGCTCTTTCCCCTATCTTAGGATAGGCGCACCATAACCTGACTACTTTTCGTCCTTCCACCTTCACCCTTTCAGGTGAAACCCAAACGTGCGGAGGCAAATTATTACGTATCTTCCCGAGGATTCTCTTGTACGCGTCGAATTCCAGTTGAGCACATACCTTTCCTCTTTCTGCCATCTCTCTAGTGACCATTTCTTGTGGACTCCATCCGAACCCTCAAGTATATTCTCTCTCCGGCGAATATAAAGATTATGCTTCGGAGCATAATAGATATGCATAAGCATCGCATCGTACTCTCCAAAATTCTCCTTGTCATCTAATTAACGGATTTTTGTTTTTTGGCGTATCTTCTGGTCAAAGACGAGATAATTGAAACAACCTTTGGTCTTTCAGTTGACTCCATTCTTTGTGTAGCGCTCACTATCGATTTTCGTTATGGAAACTGAGTCATTAATCTGAATATAAGATATTAAACGAAAAATCTACATAAAAGTCAAAAAGTATGAGGAGGGATTTATGGAATGTCTGATAAACCTAAGGAGAAAAAGGAAGAAAAAAAGAAAGAGAAAAAAGGAATGGTAAGTGAGATAATCGAAGCACCTTTAGAGATGGTAGAAGAGGTTGTTGAGGGAGTTAAGGAAATAGTCGGAGCGAAAAAAGAAGAGAAGAAGGAAGAAAAGAAAGAAGAAAGGAAAGAATAGTCTCCACTAGTCTAGGAGCTGTCTTCATTGCGTAGCCTTTTCATGGGTTTGTGGAAAAAGATGTATAGTGTCTGCGCATCCTCAATCACGGCGTCGATTTTCCCCTCTGTGTTCTCATTCCCAGTTCCTGTTACAGATTTCAGTCGCTGCCCTTTGACCCTTATCAGTTAGGACATAGTGTCCAGCCCACTTGAGGTATCGTCTCTTGATCAGACTATTGAGTTTAGACAAGAGAGTTCCCTCCATTACAAACGAGGCGCATTCGCGTTGCATCATCCTCCACACATCATTGTGTAATACTTTGCTCATGCAGCGGACGTTCTTCAATTTATCAATGACCTGTAAGATGCATTCATCCTCCCGAGTTAAATCGCTTAGATCATACTCTGTTGTCTGAACGCTACGTTGACGGCTACTGGCAACTGACCTAGACATCATTCTCCAAGTCGGGTGT
>JAOZHM010000184.1 GCA_026014845.1 Candidatus Bathyarchaeota archaeon | reverse complement strand
CACCGTTATTTCTTATCCGTTCTTCACCATAACAGCTATAACTTGTGAACTGTAAAGTTGTGAAATACAGCTTAAGGTGCACACCATTAATGCCAGCGAGAAAAATGCGCATCGAACTATTCGACAGTGAAGGGAATCGATATACTATATCCTTTGAAGGTCAAGTAACTAGAGAGAAGGCTCTTCGTCTTCTCGACTTAGTGGAGTTGTTAGGTGGAGTGCCTAGTGGCGGAGCCAACCCTGGGATTAATAGTCCAACCAATGAGTATTCCAAATATGACAAGGCCCGTCTCATTATTCAAAGACGCTTTCCACTGGTGTGGTTCTCTTCAAAGGAGGTTCAGTCTGTTTATGAACGGGAATTGAAAGAGCCGATAGGCCTTAGCACAGTGGCAACGTACCTTTCTCGGATGGCAGATAGGGGAATACTTGTTAAGATGCATGCGTCTAAACGCCTAAAATACCGGATGGCGCCAAGTTTTCCTGCCGCCACAATTAAACAGCAAATACCCTGACAAGATTATTACTAGGGTCTGTTCAGAAACTAAGACTTATAGCATGGGTAATGTAGACTTGATTATTCACAAAAGATAATAAGTAGTTGTACCCCTCTCTTGGGATGGTAATACCTTAAGTTGTGAAGATTTGTCTAAGGAGAAAGGTCTAATGAATGACAAGATCAAAGAAGACTTAGTAGAGATGAAAAAGAAACTGAAGGAATATGTCGATAAAGGACGCGAAGTAGGTTATCGTGAGGTTAGGAAGGAGCCAGAGATAGCTGTTAAGCCCGATAAGTCCAAAATAAGGCCTTTAAGAAAGATAAAAAACTGCGACACACATTTCCTAGCTGTGGACTGCTCAACAAGAACCTTGAAGAGAGCAAATAACTGGGGCATTTACCTCATGCGGGCAGCATATGCTTCTGTGGAGGGGCGCAACGTGAATTGGGGTTATGAAGAAAGCGTCACCAGTGTAGTTGGAGATCGCCGGGCACGTTCTAATTTCTTAATTGATCGAAGGCTACAACTAGAAAGCGAAATGGCTTTGAAAATCCTTTACGAAGAGTCTAAGGGTGATGTAGGCCTGGGTAGGAAGGCTCTTCGTAGGCTAAGTGAAGGGGATTATGTTCTTTTAGATGGAGCTAGCTTCTTTGGCGGAAAAAGAGGGTTCTATACCTCGCTATACGAAGAGGCTCTTCGTAAAAAGGTCAATCTTCTTACTGTAAGCAAGCAGTCTCCGATGCTTCATGATGAAAAGGGGCGAGATCTTATGGCAGCAACATGTATACTTGCGCCTCATCCGATCTGGATTTACCATCCAGTTAAGGAAGCAAATAAAGACAAACATCTATACGGCGATGTGTCTCTTGTGAAATTATGTCAAGATAGCTTACGTGTTTTCCGTTGTGATATAATGGAATATTTAACGAATCGCGACATATCTGAACTCCTTTCCCCACTCACAGCCATCTCGGAAGATCCGAGATGTCTTGGGTATCCAGTTACCCTTTGGCTTGCTCATGATTTTTCCTCTCCATCTGACTCGAAGCTACTTCACTACCATGATCAGGTTGAGGAAACGTTGGTTGACGCTGAGTTGTTAGATGTGATTCGCTTGGAAGAGCTGTCATGTAACTTCCCAGATGAGCTTCATGGAGTGAAACATCCTTTTAGATGGGAGCGGATTGAGCATGTCTGAGCCCGTAGGGTTTATACGCGAAGTGCGGGGAGACCAAGTTTTCTTTTTTGTCGACGAAGGAGTCAATTTATGCTTTGGACAGATTGTTCGAATAGACTCAGGGGCCAAGAGCTTTTATGCTCGTGTTGTGGATGCAAAGAGTTCGTCAACCCTAGATGTGAGCGAGCAACTTCGTGAGGCAGAAGGGAAAGAGTCCTTTGGCCCATATTCTAGTTACAGACAAGTCGAGGCTGTCCTTTTTCTCGAAGAGAAAGATGGTAAGACACGTTCTCCAACATTCAATCCCAATTATAGAGATAGAGTGTACGCAACTGGAAAAGAAGACTCTTCTGCGCTGAGACTTAAAGGAGACTTGGAGATAGGGCGACTACGTTCGGGTGAACATCTGCTTGGTTCTGTGGGCATAAGTTTTGAGGCTATACCCCTCATGATCGGTATGTTCGGGATGACTGGATCAGGGAAGACCAACACAGAACTTGTCCTAAACGCTCGCATTATCGATTACAGCCCTAAAACTGTCGGTCTCATTTTCGACTTCGCTGGTCAATTGTTGACAGGAAAGGGCATAGAGCCTCAGAGGGGTCTGCGAGATCACCCGTTTTTT
>JAOZHM010000183.1 GCA_026014845.1 Candidatus Bathyarchaeota archaeon | reverse complement strand
ATGATTTGACACCTTTGTCTTTGAATGTTTTTTCGATTTCCTGCAGAAGCCTTTGTCCAATTCCCTTTCGACGGTGCTTTGGTGAAACATCTATTGTCAGTATTTGTCCAGTCGCTGGTTTTTTATCCATGTATGTTTTGCCAATAACGAAGCCCTCAATTTCACCTTTCACTTTTGAAACCAAAATCACTGAATTAGAATCAGTTAGCAGGTGAGCTATTTGCTGCTTTGTGAAGGCTTCTGTTTCGAAACATTTCATCTCAATTTCACACAGCCTATCTAGATGTTCGATTGAAGCTTTTTCTATCTTCGCCAGCATTTTAAGGAGACATCCCTTTCGAGTTTAAGGAAGACTAAGATTTAGGTTTTCTTTGTTTCAGATAGGAGTTTTTCACCGTTTGCACCTGTAGTGGTTATAGCCTTTATTCCAAGCCATTGTTGCACCACGAATCCTATGAAAAATCTGAGCCACACAGTTAAAATTCTTATCAGAATGGTTGCTGTCGCACTCACTTCGGGGGAAACACCGAAAAAAATGTATAATGTTGACATTGTTATTTCTGGTAGTCCAGCTTCAAAGGGCACACCTAATGGTATGGCTTTTACTGCAACCACGATTGACCATGTCACAATTATAATGCTCCAGTGAATTGAATAGCCTAAGGATAAAAACACTAGATACGTTACTGTTAGACTGAGAAGCCATGAAAAAACATTGAAAGATAGCGAGGTTAAGAGGGTTTTTGGGGCATGTCCATATTCTTTCATTGAAGTATGAAACATATCGGCGGCCTTGATCACTTCTGCTTTGATTTTTATGAGTTTCCATTTCCCTCTACCTATGCGCTCCACAAATCCTATCACCTTTGTGATGATTTTCAGTGTCCACTTTTCTTTGACGGATAAAAGAACTAGCAATATCAGAGATGCTGTTGTTGCGATGACTAGGAATAATGTTAGGTTAAGCACAATTCCGCTAAGTTGTTTTCCTATGAGCAAAGCAACCATTCCTACGAGTAAGCTTGCAATGTTTATGCTCATGCCCATGAGTCTGTGAGCAACTAGGGAGGCGACAACCTTTCCGCTTGTTCCATTCTGTTCCCTTGTAACCAGATATATCCTTGAAATTTCTCCGCTTATGGATTCCGCTGGGATCACTATGTCCATGAAAATCCCATACGAAACATATAGAAAAGATTTCGTAACGGAAAGTTTCACAGAAAGAAAGTTAATCAGAGAGCGCCACGACAGAGCGAATAAAAAGGTTTCAAGCATAAGGGCAAAAATCGCAAAAAGATAGATGGAGAGGTCGATGCGTCGGGCAGTTGCAATTATTGTTGGAATGTCTACACCAAATAGGTATAGGTATAGAAAGAAAGCCAGTAAACCCAGTGCTGGTAACAGAATGGTTTTCCAGGTTATTTGGAACTTTCTTGAAGCCATGCTTGGCTACACCTAACGATAAAAGCAAAAGCTTTTGGTATAGCTAATATATTTTTCCTTGCTATGCAAGCGTCACTTGACAAGTTCTGCTTTTATTATCTCCACGTCTAGCAAAGGCTTGTCATTTGCATCTGTCTGTACTTTTCCAATTCTGTCAACAACGTCCATTCCTTCTATTACCTCCCCGAAAACTGGGTGTTTATCATTTAAATAGTCGTTGTCAACGAGGTTAATGAAGAATTGACTGCTTCCTGTGTTCGGACCTGCGTTTGCCATAGCTATTGTTCCCCTATCATTTCTATTATGGTCTGTAAATTCATCTGGTATTGCAGGTATTAAATCTCCATGATCTGTTCCGGTAGGGTCTCCTCCCTGAATCATAAAACCATCAATTACTCTGTGGAAAATGGTTCCATCATACACTCCCTGTTCAGTCAGATTCTTAAAATTCGCTGTAGTAATAGGCATGTCACCATACAACTCGATTTTTATGTCTCCCATGGTTGTTTTAAGCAAAACTATGTTTGAACTTGAACTGCCTTTATCAATCGTGCCGTTCATCTGCCAGACAGCGTAGACGCCTATAGGCAGACATATTAGAAACACGAAAAGAATGGCTAAAGCTTTCCTTCGGGGCGATCCTTTGTTTTTCCGTGGTTCTCTTTCTCTTTTTAATCGTTCAGCTTCTAATGCCTTCTGATGCTTTATGGCTGCTCGACGTCTTTTTTCCTTCCAGCTTTCCTTTTTCTTCTTCTTTTT
The DNA here is from genome assembly GCA_026014845.1 of Candidatus Bathyarchaeota archaeon. GTDB lineage: Archaea > Thermoproteota > Bathyarchaeia > Bathyarchaeales > Bathycorpusculaceae > SOJA01. The sequence goes on along the minus strand of JAOZHM010000183.1, from coordinate 3,978 downwards.
TGTCATCTCAGCGCCTTCAATTAAGTTAGAAAACAACGTTTTTTAAAAATGTTACTTAACTTTTCTTCTACTCGGCGATCCTGCGCGTGTAAACCAAGTCTTCTTCTACATCTCAAGATTTAACTACAACTAAACGTGTAGTTTTGAAAGGGTGTTGTTGATTGAAACTGACTGGTGTTCATTTCCTCCTAACATATAGATGTGACTTGGAATGTGATCACTGTTTCGTTTGGGGCAGTCCAAAGGCTAGAGGTGTTTTCACTATTGAACAGATAAAGGATATACTCGTGGAAGCTAAGAAGCTGGGAACCGTGGATTCCATTTCATTGGAGGGTGGGGAGCCTTTCCTATTTTATCCTATTATGGTTAAGGCTGTCGAGGAGGCTGTGAAACTTGGTTTCAGTGTGGAGGTTCTTTCGAACTGTTATTGGGCTAGTTGCCCAGAAGATGCTAAGGTGTGGCTTCTTCCAATGGCTAAACATGTTGAGTTAAGCTTAAGCAGCGATCTTTATCATGGAGAAAGCTGGCAGATTGAAGAAGTGAAGAATGCGGTGAAGGCTGCAAACGAGTTAAACATGAAAGTCGGCATACTTGCCATTAAATATCCTAAGGCGAAGGCTCCGTGTCCGAGTGAAATTGAAGGAGCAAAAGTGGGTTTGTATGACCTTATGTACAAGGGAAGAGCTGCTTCTGAATTGGCAGAAGAAGCAGACAAGAAATCTTGGCGTGAATTTACAGAATGCCCTTGTGAGGAACTTGTTGATCCAGAAAGGATTCATATTGGCCCTCTAGGGTATGTTCATGTTTGTCAAGGTATTTCGATTGGGAATGCTTGGCAGAAGCCTTTCTCAAAAATAATTAGCGAATATGATCCTTATGAGAATCCGATTCTTGAGCCTTTAGTTCGTGGTGGTCCAGTGGCTTTGGTTGAAAAGTTTGGTTTGCCGCATGATGAATTTTATGCTGATGCTTGCCATTTGTGTTATGCTGCGCGTTGTTTGTTGCGGAAGAAATATCCTGACGTATTGGGTCCAGATGTGATGTATGGACAGTTTGAATAATATAGCCATCCAGCACATGAAGAAAGTTATAAAGGATAATGTCACATCAAGGACTTAGGTGGCATCAGTGTTAACAAGAGAAGAAGCTCTTAGCTTGGTTAAGGAAAACGTCAAGAAAAGGAATATTGTTTATCACATGATTGCGGTAGAAGCCATTATGAGAGGTTTGGCAAAATATTTTGGTGAGGATGAGGACTTGTGGGGGCTGACTGGTTTGCTTCACGACATTGATTACGAGAAGATAGGAGACGATTGGGAGAAGCATGGTGTTTTGGCTGGGGATATTTTGAAAGATATGGTTTCTGAAGAGGTTAAGAGAGCTATTAAGGCTCATAATTTTGAGCGTACTGGTATTACTCCTGAAAGTAGGATGGAGAAGGCTTTGATCTGTTGTGATGCTATTTCAGGTTTGTTGGTTGCTTGTGCTTTGGTGATGCCTACGAAAAAGCTGGCAGAAGTGAAAGCTAAAACGGTGAGGAAGAAGTTTAAGGATAAAGACTTTGCCAGAGGAGTAAACAGAGAAAGAATTCTCTTCTGCGAAAAAATCGAAGTTCCAAAAGAAGAATTCTTCGAGATCGCCCTAGAAGGATTGAAAAAATACGCAGCAGAAATAGGACTAGAGTAAGATACACATTTAAATTTCCCACACCATTTTTGCACAAGATTTACGAGCGTAATTGAAGGCAAGTAATCAAATTTCAATTTGAGTTGCTATTTTATTCCCGAACTCTTTGCATTTAGGAAGCTCTCCTTCCACGAGAGGGCCCTTCATCCCTTGAGCTTTTATCGACAACCCAGGAGCCAACCGTTTCAATCCGAGAACTTTTTCGTTTATTCTCTTCTCCATTTTCTTCATTGCCTTTTCGAAGTCTCCTCTAATGTATGTGTCAAAAACGGCAAACATTTTTCCCTCTAAGGGGAGTTTACCAAGTTTGTCGATGAACTTCTTGATACCTCTAGTTGGTCCACCAAAATGATTAGGAGAACCTATCAAAATCGCATCATAGTTAGCTATCTTGTTGAGGTCAACTTCTTTGAGTTCGCTGAGAACAGCTTCTATTCCTCCAACTTCGTTCATTCCCTCTATGATTTTCTCCGCTGCAAGTTTGGTGTTGCCATACTTGGACTCATAAACGACGATTACCTTCGCCAATATAATCACCATTTATTACCCTTCCACTTCAGTTTTATGGCTTGCGCACGAATCCTTAATCGGATTTCTTGACACATCAAAAACTCAACATCTGAACCAAATCGCATCCTTTGACAAACGCTACAACTCCAAGTTTCCAGCTTCATCTATGAAAAGAGGACTGAATAACAGGCGATACCAGAAAATGATAGCGGGCTCGAGGGGATTTGAACCCCCGGTCTCCGGCTCCGAAGGCCAGCGCCTTAATCCAGACTCGGCTACGAGCCCAAAAAGGATTAGCGCGAAAGCAATAAAAAGGATTCTGAAAATCCTTAAAAATGGTTAACAATTTATATTATTTGACTGTTGAAGGGCCGGTAGCTCAGCTTGGCTGGAGCGTTCGGCTGATAACCGAAAGGTCGAGAGTTCAAATCTCTCCCGGCCCATACAATCTATATTTTCAAAAAATAGGATAATTTACAGAAAGCGTAAATAACTCTGAAAGGTTGTGATTATCCGTTAAGAAAAATGGAACGTGAGATCCCCCGCACACGTTTACCCGTAAAAAATTAATTGCAGCACCCTTGAGTCTTATAATTCAATGACAATTAAGTCTAGATTAAGTAATAAGTGAAACATTAAAGAAACACGATCGTAACAACTTTAACATCTAAAAAGGTGTCTACACGGATGGGCACTCTAGCACGAATCTGCCGGTACATTTCAAAGAATTGGCCTCTTTTTCTAGTCAGTGCAGTTTGTATGCTTGTCAGTATAATCGTAAGTGTGCAGATTCCTCTCTTAACCAGAACGGCTATTGACAACGTTATTACTCCGCTTGCTGAAGGCACCTTAGACGTTGAATTAGGTAAGGGTATGCTTTTAATTTTGATGCTGGAAATCATAGGTCTCACAGTAGTAGTCGGCTTGTTTTCTTTCATCCGACGGTATGCAAACACTTACTTCTCTCAGAAAGTGGTTTATGACATCAGAAACGATGTGTTTGCTTCTCTGCAAAACCAAAGCTTTGCGTTTTACGACAAAACTCACACAGGTCAGCTTTTGTCGAAAGTAACAACTGACATGGATAGAATACGCAGGTTTTTAGGTTTCCAACTAACCTTTCTCATGAGTTCCATACTTCTTCTTGTTGTAGCCCTGTACACGATGTTCTCTATCAACACCATGCTTACTCTCTTCCTTCTGCCAATAATGCCTTGCATATTTGCTACTTTCTATTCATTTGGAAAAAAGATAAGGCCACTCTTTACTCAGATACGAGAACAATATGGCAGCTTAACCTCTGTATTACACGAAGCCATTGCAGGAATCAGGGTTGTGCGAGCGTTTGCGCAAGAAGACTTTGAAAGAAAAAAGTTCGGGTCTAAAAATGACAAGTACTTTCAAACAACATTAGCCTCAGCTAAAATTAGGGCGTTTCACATACCTCTCGTAGGTTTTCTCATGGGATTAGGCACAATCATAATCTTTTGGTACGGAGGATTCGAAGTAATTACGGGAACGTTGACCATTGGAGATTTAGTTGCGTTTAACGCTTTCTTGGCGATGTTGGTCATGCCTATGCGTTTCTTTGGCATGTTCATATCTGGTTATCACCGAACAATGGCTGCTGGCGACAGAATCTTTGACGTCATAGACGCCGAGGCAGAAATAAAGGAGAAGCCAGATGCCCTAACGCTACCCGAATTAAAGGGACACGTAAAATTTGAAAAAGTCTCGTTCAGCTACCAAAAAGATAGACCTATTTTAGACAACATTACCTTT
>JAOZHM010000182.1 GCA_026014845.1 Candidatus Bathyarchaeota archaeon | reverse complement strand
GTAATGGCTCAGTTTGCCTTAATTTCCCATTTATGTCACTCAATATACTGAACATCGAGCTTATTTCTTCATCCTCTTTTGCTCTATTTATGAATCGATTCGCAGCTATCGCAAGAGCCCCATCCATCTTGCAGTTTTTCACCACTAATTCCAAACAAACTAGTTCCAAAGCTCTTTCCAACTTGATGAAATCTCTGACAACGGAGAACTGTGACATATTATCAGCAAAATGTAAATCCATAGCTTTCACGACTTGATCCATGGATTTCGAACGGATGATCCCTAATACTTTACCTTTCTCAAGTCTAATCTTTACATCCTCCGTATTGCTGTCGATCTTGAGTTGAAGAGGAATAACATGCTTAAATGCTCTCAGCAAAGGTTCATTATTCTCACAGTTAGAGAAAGCACTTTGTATTAACGCGTTGATTTTCCTAATATGACAGAGGTTATACACATTGTCCATCAGAAATGTCTTCAAGTCACAAACAAATGGTTTTATCCTCTTCCAATGAATCATCAAATAGACAAGACAAACTACTAGACCAAGCGGGGGAGAATAATAGAATAATTGTATCAGGATTTCAAATGTATCCAAATCATCCACCTTTATCGTTCATAATTGTGCCAACTCCCTCTGGTCTTCCGTCCCGTTTTCTAACAAACTTCATTTTCTTACCTCTTTCAGTATGCGTCGAAAATCTTCTGGTTCTTCAAAACGTTTGTAAACTGAGGCAAACCTGATGTAGGCTATTCTGTCAAGCTTCTTCAAGTATTTCGCAGTTAGGTCTCCAATTTCTTGTGAAGAGATCTCTCCTTTCCCCTTCATCATCAAATCCTGTCTCACACGCTCAGCTAAACTGCGAATCTGCTCCATATTTACAGGTCTTTTCTCACAGGCTTTCTGAAGACCCCTAATAATCTTGTTTAAGTCAAAACGCTCAATTCTTCCATCTGTCTTCCGAACCATGAGCTCCACTGTTTCGATGTACTCGTAGGTTGTGAAACGTTTTCCACAGTTCAGGCATTCTTTACGACGTCTAATGGTGTTGTTTTGTGAATCCCTAGTTTCAAGGGTTCTGACACCATCAGACCTACAATACGGACACTTCATCCTACGATTTTCCCTCACAATACTCTGAAAGATTTGCCGCGCATACTTATCTAGTGCTTGCCCAAGCAAAACGAACACTATACATAGTGTTTTATTATATAAGATCTTTCTACACCGATGTGAGAAATTTCAGTTGACAAGCAAAAGAAACAATGGGAAGCATAAACATAATCACAGAAAAAAGAAAGCACGAAATAATGTGTTTTTAGATGAATAACCTCGATTCTAAGTTGCAGAGAACATGCTTAAAACTTTCGTGTCAAAGATTACTGTGATATCTCAGAAAAAGCTTATATATTACAAATATTACTGTAATATCTTAGTGATTATCATGTGTAAAAAAGAGAAAGAAGAATGTGAATTTAAGGATAACCCGAAAGGCTGTGCCCTAGAACACGTAAGCAAAGCTCGCGAACTCCTTTCAAAAGGCGATACCGAAGGCGCCGACCTCGAATTAAGCCATATCGAAAAACACTGGAAAGAATAGACAACCAAGAAACAAGATGGGAACATGTGCACCAACGGATGCGGACACCACAACCTAAAGGAATTTAGCCAATTCCAGAAATACTTTAGGGCACTTCATTGTCCAACAAGGTGGCTAATAATACGCTCGATAGGAAACAAAACAAGAAGCTCAAACGAAATACTAAAAGAACTAAAGAAGGCTGGAGAATCGCTTTCAAGATCAGGGCTTTATTATCATCTCTCCGAGCTGGAAGAAGCAGGCATTATTGAATTGGCAGAATACAGAGAAGCTGGCGGAGGAGCACCTGAAAAAATTTGGAGATTAAAAACAAAAGAAATAAAAATCAACCTGCTAGTCGAATAAGTCTTACGAGAGCATATTCGAATTAAAACGGAAATCTTCCTTTAACCTGTTTGATGCTGTGCAATTGGAAAGCATGCCTATTCTTGCCAAAATTGTGATACTAATATCAAATCGACGTTTTCAAGATCAACGACAATTTCTTCTCTTCCTTCTCAGCGAAGCCAATCTTCATATAAAGCCGCAGTGCAGGAATGTTCACCTTTAGAACTGAGAGTTCCAGCCACTTCTTGTCCAGTTGCTTGGCAAGCTTGTTGGCATAGTTCAGTATGTATGTAGCTATTCCAACTCTTCTGTATTCTGGCGCAACGGCTAGGCTGTCGATATACAATGCTTCAGGTTTTTCGCGAATGACAAACATGCCGACCACTTGCTCCTTTAATTTAACGAAGTAACGTTTTGATCTG
>JAOZHM010000181.1 GCA_026014845.1 Candidatus Bathyarchaeota archaeon | reverse complement strand
CTCCATAACCTCTGGCAGTGTCAAAGTAGTTGATACCCCTTTCATAGGCATAACTTACAACAATTTCAGCTTGGCTCCTGGACAGAGCTATGATGGGTATGCCTCCAAACCCGACAGCTGAAACATGCAAGCCTGTTCTTCCAAGCCTTCTTTTCTGCATTGTTATCCTATCAAAGTTAGCACTGAATCATATAAAAAGCTGTCTTTTTGGGAAGACTTGGTGATATAGAATGCTCTCTCTGAACGCTATAATACAGTTTCATTTAAAAGGTCACATTCACCATTCTTAAATATCTATAAGTTCTCAGCCTAATCGCTTTAATAAGAGACTTTCAACTCTATTACTATTCGCTAAAGAGGCAACTACATCAATGCTGATTCAAGAAGTAATCCTAGAAAACTTCATGAGCTACGAATACGCTAGGGTACCGTTTAAATCAGGCGTAAACGTAGTTTGCGGACCTAATGGTTCGGGAAAATCTTCGCTCTTGTTGGCTATCTCTGTGGCTTTGGGGCAGTCTTACACTGAGCGTTCTAGAAAATTGAGTGATTTGATACGTTGGGGGAGAGATCAAGCCCGTGTGACGCTGGTTCTGGATAACGCGAAGAGAGGTAAACGTAGACCCGTTCCAAAATTTAGGAAAGACCAGATTTTCCTTACACGCAGTTTAAGGCGGGACGGCAAGTACTGGTTTGCGCTTGAGAACAGGGCAGCTACAAAGGCTGAAGTTGAAAGGCTTTTAGCTAAGCTGGGCGTCGACCCTGACAACATGCTTATTATAATGCATCAAAACATGGTTGAACAATTCACTGTGCTTTCTCCACAAGAAAAGTTACGCATGGTTGAGGCTGCCGTTGGACTTGAATCCTACCGCAAAAATGTGCTCAAAGCCCAAAAGAAGCTAACACGCACATCAAGCCAAGAGAGTTCAATAAGCAAACTTCTGGAATCAGCTAAACAGACACTTAACTACTGGAGAGAACAATACGACAGATACCAAGAAAAAAAGCAGTTGCTAACTAAGCGGAGGTTCTTAGAAAGGGAACTCACTTGGGCAGAAGCTGTAAGAAGAGAAGACATAGTTAAACAGTTTGAAGCAAAGAGGAAAAAGGAACAAGCTGTTTTAAACCAGATTGAAGACGAAACCAAAGAGGTAACAGATCAGCTTCAAATTGAGCAAAACCAGCTTGAAAAGTTAAAGGATGAATGGAAAAATCTTTTTGACGACCGTTTAAGCCTTGAACGTGAAAAAGCCAAAAGCGATTCAACAATCTCCATATGCCAGCAGTTGCTGAAAGAAACGGCAATACTAGAGAATGCAATTCAAAGCGGAAATCCAACTCCTTTGACAATTCAAGGCTTTGAGGAAACTCTTTCAACGCAATTTGAACTCCTGAAAAGCGAAAACCTGAGAAAACTGATACAGAACTTCAATCAGCAACTTCCAAAACTGAACACCAAAATAAACGAAAACAAAAAAACAATGGAAAGCCTAGAAGAGGATGTTGAAAAAGTTCGCAGTCAAGTCCTGGACAACAGAATTAGGCTAGCGTTGCTTCAGTACCGTGAAGAAAACACAAAAGCTGAACTCAAAAGATTGGAAAGAGAACTGAGAGACGCAAAAACCTACTTGGATGAAGCACTTAAAAAAGCGGAGCAAACAGGACCCAGAATTGCCGTAATAAAAAGTGTTAGTGAAATTCTTGACGAGATTAGAGTTACAGACGGACATCTAGCAGCCCTTTCAGACGTCTCCGAAGACATAGAACGCATGTATGAATCTTATTCAAAGCTTTACTTAGAATTGAAGGAGAAGGCAACACTGGTTGCCGAAAACCGCGAAAAAACACTAGAAGAAGTTAAAACAAGAATGCAAGCTTGGCGAACAGTAATCCGAAGCCTTCTAGACCGCGTAAGCCTACAATACCAAAAGATTCTCACACAAGCCCAAGCCCTCGGAGAGGTCAGACTCGTCAATGAACAAGACATAGAGGCGGCAGGACTGGGAATTCTCGTAGGCTTCAAAGGCAGCAAACCAGTTCCACTCAACGCTTACACACAGAGCGGTGGAGAAAGAACAACAGCAACCATAAGCTTTCTACTGGCTTTACAGCAACACGTCCGTTCGCCATTCCGCGCTGTTGACGAATACGACATCCACATGGACCCAAAAAACCGTGAAATAATTGCAAACATGCTCATTTCAACAGTTAAAGACGAAAACTCCCAATACATTGTTCTTACACCCAGCCAGATAACCTTCACAAAGGAAGAAGTAAACATAATCACAGTGCAAAACATTGAAGGGAAATCGATAATCAGAGAGGTTGCCTAATGCAGCCGAAAAAAACGCGGACAAAACTTGGAAGAGAAAAGCTTCAAAGAATAATTGACATGTGCGAGTCTGTAGAGGAACGTTCCCTAGACCCATTCCTCCTCGATGTTGATGAAGTCATAAGCGTGATTAAGGAGTATTTCCCAGAATGGGAACTACCAGAAGACCTGTGTTTAGATGCTGAAACCATCCATCATTTAGCCTCAGTCATAAAGCTTCAAAGCGAGTGGGTTGAACATCGTTCAACATCACTTTACACTGACCCATTTCTTTTAGAGGAGAAACTCACCCGCATAAGTAAAGAAGATATTGTTAACATTTTCGTTAAGGCTTGGCATCCAACAGTTGAATTGGAACAAATTTCGATTCACAGCCTAGCAGAGGCAATCAAATATTGGAAAAGCCTGCTGCCGTTAAATGAAAGATGGAACGAGCTTTCCCCCGAAGAAATTGAAATAGGTCTTGCAACAAGAGAAGAACTGATAAGCCAGAGAATTTTAGGAGACACGGTGTTCTCAGAAGAACTTGAAAAGTTTTGGCACAAATTGAAGGGAGAAGTTGAAGAGAAGGGTGAAGACGGCAAAATTCGATACTGGAACTTTATCGGCGGAGAAACCTATGAGGAAACTGTGCACAAAGCCTTCATGACAAGTTTCTTGGTCACATACGGTTATGCAACATTGGAAATCTATCCGTTGGAGGAAGAAATGTTCATCAAACCCTACGAAAAACTGTTGACCAAGATCGGAGAAAAGCAGTTGGTTTCAATACCCATAGCAATCACAGCCGAAGACTGGATGAAATGGAAGAGAGGAGAGCTAAGTGAGTAGAAGGAAAGCCTATTACGCGAACAAAATTAAGAGGGCTGTTCATGTCCTCTTCTATCGAAAACACAGAAAACCCGGAGTGAAGGGATGGGAGCTTCGGAAAGCTTTAGGCTCAGATTACCCAAAAGTCCTCAAAGTTCTAAACAAACATCTGAAACCTTTCGATTTGCAAGTGAAAACGGTTTTTGAAGGAGAGAAACCACCCGAAAAACCAACTTTAGACCAGTTGAACAAAGCTAGGTTCTGCATAACGTTAAGAGGGGAATTGACACCAAAAGAAGCCAAGATGATGGGTTGGCGAATCGACGACCTCGCAGGACTAGCAGTAACAATCGCCTACATAATATCCAAAAGAGGAAAAGCAACGCGGAAAGAAGTTGAAGAACTGCTGCGAAACAAACTTCCAGGATGGAAGGTTGGAATAAACGTGGATAGGTACATTCGTTACGGGTATTTGATGGAGGACGAAAATGAACAATTATATCTTGATTGGAGAACCCATACTGAGGTTGATCAGAAAGCACTCATCGACCTTGTTTTGAGCACCGAAACCTAATCACGGTCTATCTTCTCATTTTAGGACATGGAATTACGGAAAACTTATAGCACAACGATTTTCAGTGAAATAAGAATTTCTTTCAGTGAAGATTATGACTCGGAAGCTCTATTCTACTCCGAGGATAAAACATATAGAAATGGTCTTGTCAATGTTATTGTGCGTTGTTGTGTTCAGAATGTATGAAGCGAACCGTTCACCAGAAGCTCTAGTTTTGGCCCCCAGGGGGGGAAGTAGACTAAGAAAATATGCAAGGTAGAAGGTTCTTGAAACATTGCAAGAATCCCATGAGCGCGCGCTTTCATTTAGCTGATTGGGCTAGCCTCATTAGGGTGCTCGCTATGTTGCTGGCTGAGTTCCTTATTACATACTTCCTCGCGTCGCTTAAAACGGATTGAACGTTTCTCCCCTCGAAAACGTCGATGAGATTCTCTCGCAATTCGTCTAAGTTTAGGTACTTCATCACTTCGCCGTCGAATACTTCAACGAAGTTGTTATCTGGGCAGAGGACAGGGCGCATTGAACCTAAGCATAGGTGGGCAGTGCTTGACGTTGGCAGGTAATCCCCAGAACTCTTATGTACGAGGATGGCATTTGAAGCGTGGAAGTATGTGTAAAGCCTGTTTATTGGTGGGGATTCTTTTCTGAACATTGTAAATTTGTATTCGCGAGTTATATCTTTGGCAGCTCCAATGATCTCCTCATGGCTGGATAACATCAATAGTATGACATCGTATATTTTTCGTAGGTTCTTGAAGATTGGAAGCACCTCGCGTAGGTTTTTGAGGCGTATTCCGTAGGCCAGAATGATTTTTGTGTCTTCCTCCTGTGGGAGGCCCAGTTTTGATCTGGCTTCGAACCTGTTACCTTCAACAATCGGGTGGCACGGGTAAGGTACAATATATGTCTTATCTGCTGGCAGCGCATCGGCCAAAAGCTGCTTATAACGTTCATCAAACAACGTGATTACGTCCCAATCAAACTTGTAGAAGTTCACGTTCTTGGGAACTCTTCCCTCGTGCATAACCGCTATCGTAGTCGCCTTTCTCTTTATCACATCGAAGATTTTGAGTAATTTCCCAAGAGGGGTTAAGCACGGCTTTTCGATGACAAAGAGATCATAATCCTCGTTGACAACTGGACTCGGGTCGAAGTGTAAGTCCAAGCTGCTTTCGTCCTCAACCTTAGCCCCATATCTGTACATCTCCCAGTTTCTGTAAACGAATCGTTCATCCTCGGTTTCAATAGGTATCCTGCCTCCAACCCTCTCCTGAGTTGGAGCGAAAACTACAATTTCATGACCTTGACTCATCCACTCTCTACCGATAAGCTCCGCATGAACCGATACGCCGCAACAATCGTTCCAAGGAGACATTATCGCTATTCTCATACCCATCGTCACCCTGCTTGATGTTCTGCCACAAATAGCCTCATAAGGAGTTGCGTATTATAAATCTACTGAGGTTGGGTAAAGTGAAATTGAAACGTTACGAGAATAACCCCATTTTAGAACCCGGCGAGAACTTGTGGGAATCTATAGCGGTTTTTAACCCCGCCGCCTTCTATTGGAATGGCACAGTATATTTGCTTTATCGAGCGGTT
>JAOZHM010000180.1 GCA_026014845.1 Candidatus Bathyarchaeota archaeon | reverse complement strand
TCAACGTTTAACGCTAGTCCGCTCAGCTTTTCAGTTGGGCTTGTGACTTTCACTCGACGACCGAGAAAACCAGCACATCCCTTCCATTCCTCTAAGATAGGATTGAATCCTTTCCTTGTGTATAGTTCGTAAAGCTTTTCTATGGTTTCAAGTAAACCTGTAAACAACTTTTCTAGCCGAACCTTTCGATGAAGCTCATTTTCAAGTGAAGTCGTAACTCTTGTCAGCTCCTCTGGGAAGACCTTTTCTACGTCAAAGTTCGCGTTAACTCCGATACCTACAACAACAAAATTGACTGTCTCGCCTGTTGTGTTCATTTCAGTAAGTATGCCGCAGATTTTCTTTCTATTCACCAGAACATCGTTAGGCCACTTAGTCTCCACCATTAAACCAAACATTTCATGCAAAACCTTAGCCACGGCAAGTCCAGCCACAAAAGTGAGCTTAGCGGCCTCTGCAGGGCGAAGCTTAGGCCTAAGAATCAGAGAAAACCACAATCCACCGGTTGGGGAAATCCATTCTCTGCCAAGTCTTCCTCGTCCCCTTGTTTGAGTTTCCGCAATCACAACGGTTCCTTCTTGTGCTCCATACATGGCCAATTCTTTAGCCCACTCGTTTGTTGAGCCAACCTCACAGGAAAAAAGAACGCTTCTCCCCAAACGCTTAGTTCGTAGACCGTCTTGGAGTTGGCTTACCCTTATCTTCGCTGCCACACTGGTTCGCCACTATGGTTTCTCACAGAGTTCAAAAAGAACGTTTCTTGTGCTTTTTGGATGGATAAAGGCAATTTTTGCTCCGCCAACACCAACCCTTGGTTTCTCGTCCACAAGCCTTAAGCCCTTCCTTTTAAATTCTTCGAGAACAGCTTCGATGTTTCTGACCTTTAACGCGATATGGTGGACACCCTCCCCACGTCTGTCGATGAATTTGGCAACAGGACTTTCGCTGTCTGTTGGCTCTAAAAGCTCTATTCTGGTTTCTCCGCCAGTTGAGAAAAAAGCCACCCTAACCTTCTGCTCTTCCACCACATGAACACCCTCAAGCTTTAAGCCCAAAACATCACGGTAAAGACTGATTGCCTCGTCTAATTTGTTTACAGCAACTCCTATATGATCCACTTCAATGACCAATGTATACTTCAACCCCTTAAGAACGTTAGATGGCTTATCCAGAAAGTTAATAAAAGTTTCCGGAAAAACTTGAAAGAAAACTTCAAACGTTATGAGAATATAGCCGAAGCTAGGTAATAACCGCCAAAACGTCCCCTTTATTTACAATAGCTCCTTTGGAGACCCTAACCTCCTTGACGAGTCCTGCTTTTGGCGTGGCAATTTCATTCTCCATTTTCATGGCTTCCAAGACGCAAATGCACTCTCCCTTTTCAACTTCTTGTCCGACACTCGCCTTCAACAATACGATTCTGCCTGCAATAGGAGCGACCACTGCATCCTTTTCGACTGTCAAGCTTGGTTTTCTGGCAATGATAGCAGCAGGCTCTAGCTTCACAGCAGTTTCCTTTGGAACTATAGGCTGACGTTGAACTTCGAAGGATTTTCCGCCGATTTTGACTTGAAGAATGTTTCTTTGATTCTTCTCTACTTTTGCCTTGAAGAATCTGCCATTGATTTCCATTATGGCTGTTTTACCTTGATTCAGATTTTTGAGCTTAACTGTCACAGTTTTCTGGTTCACCTCAATCAGAAAAGTACTTCCGTTTCTCTCCAAAACCCTAACTCGATGCGGCTTCTTATTCACCAAAAACTCATGAATCATCAAAATCTTCTCCCTGACCTTTTTGCTCTACTGGCAAGTTTCCATAATGAAACAGCCGGGGGCTCTCTCCTCGGAATAACTGCTCGGGCACCTCTTCCTCTAATGTGGTCAACTAGTAGGGCAACTATTGCGGCAGCTTCCTCTTCTTCCAAAGCTTGCGCCGGCAGAAGTTCCCCAATTCTTTCCTCGACAAAGTTGATGTGAATCTCTCCTTTGAGGAAGCATTCATCTTCTATTATTTTTCGGTGGAAGGGAATTGTGGTCTTCACCCCTTCTATAACGAATTCGTTTAGGGCGTTTTTCATTCTTTGTATGGACTCCTCACGGTTCGACCCCCAAACGGCAAGCTTTGCTATCAATGGGTCATAGAAAACAGAGATGGAGTAGCCAGCATATAAGTGAGTGTCAACCCTTACTCCTGGACCGCCCGGTGGGTGATATCTCGTGACCGTTCCAGGACATGGCATAAAATCGTTGTACGGGTCTTCAGCGTTGATTCTGCAGTTTATCGCGTGCCCCCTCATGGTAATGTCTCTCTGTTTATACCCAAGCTTCTGACCAGCCGCGATTTTGATTTGTGCTTTCACAATGTCGACGCCGGTAACCATCTCTGTGATGAGGTGCTCAACTTGAAGTCTAGTGTTCATCTCCAAAAAGTGATAGTTTCTGTCTCGATCAACTAAGAACTCGATGGTGCCGGCGCTAACGTAACTCACGGCTTTCGCAATTTTTACGGTAGCCTCTCCCATCTCTTCCCTCAGTTGCTCATTCATGAACGGGGACGGTGTTTCTTCCATGAGCTTCTGGTATCTTCTCTGGAGTGAGCATTCCCGTTCCCCAAGGTGAACGACATTCCCCTTCTTATCAGCTAACACCTGAAATTCTATGTGCCTCGCTCTCGGAAGGAATTTTTCCACGTAGATTTCTCGGCTTCCAAAGGAGGCTTCGGCTTCTGAGGCTGCGAGTTCCAGTGTTCGGTGCATCTCATCCTTATCCATGACTATTCGCACGCCCTTCCCGCCTCCTCCATAGACGGCCTTTACGAGAACGGGATATCCAACCTTTTTCGCCATCTCGAGGGCCTCCTCCACGCTTCGAGCTGGTTCTATGCTTCCAAGGATTATTGGGACTCCAGCTTTGAGAGCAATTTTGCGCGCCTCGACCTTATTGCCCATCTTTCGCAAAACGTCACGTGGGGGGCCGATGAATTCTATGCCGTTCTCCTCACAAGCATTAGCGAAAGCTGGTATCTGGGAAAGGAAGCCATAACCGGGATGTACGGCTTCGCACTCTGATTTCTTAGCCACCTCGATTAATTTGTCAATGTTCAGGTAGCTTTTGGTGGGCTCTGCTGGTCCTATGCAATAGCATTCGTCTGCATACAGAACATGGAGAGATTCGGCGTCGACCTCCGAGTAAACCGCGACAGTCTTCACTCCCAGCTCTCTGCAAGCCCTAATCACCCTAATGGCAATCTCTCCGCGATTAGCAACCAAGACTTTCTCAAACATTTTTCTGCCCTTTTCCAGACGCGAATAGATACTTCGGTTCGTGAAACAATTAGCTTTAACCAAAAACAAATATTTTAATCTTGAAAGTTGTCGTATTCGACAACGAATTAGGATTGTCCTCTTCTATCAATTATGTCTAATGCTTCAGGTCCTGTGCCAATGAGCATAACAGGAACTCCGGTTTGTTTTTCAATCTTATTCATGAATTGCTTTGCTTCTTCTGGAAGTTCCTTGTAGGTTCTTAAGCTCTTGCATTGTGGATATAAAATGTCAAGTTTTGTTAATGCTGCTTGGGTTGTGCTGTTAATCATCACGGCTTTTTTGGCTATTTCAAAGTTGAAGGGGGCTGAACGTCTTTCACGGCCTGTTCCAGCAGCTGTTTCAAACCATCTTTTTTTTATGGCTTCTTCCTTTGGGAGTTCTCCAGGTAGGGGTCCGCCGCCAACGCGGGTCATGAAGGCTTTAAACACTGTTAAGACATTGTCAACTTTTGTTGGGCCTACTCCTGCTTCTGAGCATATTGCCGAGGCACTTGTGTCTCTTGCAGTCACGTATGGGGGTGTTCCGTGGAAAAGTGAAAGCATTAAGCCTTGTGTGCCTTCTAGTAGAACTTTTTTGCCGTTGTTTATTGCGGTGTTGGCTTCTTTTGCCACGTCTGTTAGGTATGGTTGTAGTTCTGGAATGTCCTTTGCGAGTTTTGCTGATCTTCTTACGCGTTCCTCTATTGCTGGACCCACGCCCCGTCCAGTTGTGCCCACAACTCCTTTCAGGTGCGCACTTGTTTTGTCTTGGATTGAATGTTTTTCTTCAATTATTGATGCTTGGTAGTCGATGCCTATTCGGTTTTTCACGTTTGTTTCTTCAACTTCTTTAAGGAATTGTGGAATATGGATGTTTGCGCCTGTACCGATTAGCAAGCGGCATTTTTCGTTTATGAATGCTGCTGGGACCATGTGCAACGCGTAACGTTTGCCTTGGTACCATACAGTATGCGCTGCGTTAACTGAGCCTGTTCTTACGCAAACGTCGATCTGGTCTTTTAGAGCTAGATAGGAAATTATTTTTCCTTTGCCTTCGTCTCCCCAAAAACCTCCGGTAATAACTGTACAGGGCATTTTTTCACCGTGAAGAGAATCCGCTGAGAATTATTTAAGATTGTTTGCCGATTTTATGTACAAAATGCTCGATTTTTATCCATGAGCCATAATTAGGTTTAGGTTTAGTAGTTCTGCCCAAGCTATGTTTTTTAACGGTATTCTCAACGTATTTTTTCTTCCATACGGGATGCATTTCACGAAAGCTTTTCTTTTCAACTCGTCTTTTTGAATTTCAGCCAAGAGAACATTCACTATTACTGAACCGTCTTTCAGATGAAGGTTTACGTTTCTTCCTAGAAGAGACTTTGCCGTGTTTGTGCTAAACCCTTCCATAATTCACCACTCCAAATCCTTCTTGGCTATCTTGCTCCAACAACGCCTACAGATTGGTCGTTTCTTTCCTCTATAAAAGATGTAAACTTCAATATTCATGTTCTTGCATTCTTTATTCCACGGGTTTCTGCAACGCTCCATTAACGTGCACCTCCACTAGGCAAACCGCTGACAAAACGTTTTACGCTTTTTGCTTTTAAGCCTCTCTGTGACACGACTTTTCTGCATTGTGGAGAGATAAGTTAAAGTGAATTTCTATCTTGTTCTAGAAAAGCTGAATACAATACGCTCTTCGTTCATGGAATCTTTTCTTAAGTAGTTTTATCTAGATGTGGATTATTTCGGGCGTTATCTTTTCCTTAGCTACTCTGAGCAAAGCTATTGATGGTTTGGTTATGAAAGGTGGCAACGGATTCGTTGGGCTTCCAGGATTTACAAACAGAGTTTCCCCTTCCCATTTTATTCTTGGATTATGCGTATGCCCGTAAACAAACACGTTGAAGCCGTTTTGTCTGGCAATTTCTCTCATTTTTCCCATGCCGAACAACGCTCTAGGGTTATGCATAACTCCTATCTTCCAATTGAAAACCTTAACAGAATTCATTTTCGACAGTTTCCCACGAATTTTCGGTCCATCCATGTTTCCGTAAACAGCCAAAACAGGTGCAAGCTGCTCCAACTCATCGATAACAGATAAGTCTACTAGGTCGCCCGCGTGAATTATAAACTCCACCTTATCGAAAACCTCAAAAACTTTCCGTGGAAGCTCTCTAGCCCTAACAGGTATGTGCGTGTCCGCTATCAAGCCAACAGTCTTAGTTACTCCAGACTCGCGAAGCCGAAGAACTTGGGATTCTTGGCTAACCATTAAATGGTCCTCTTCAACATTTTAGGAGCTTCTTTCTAAATAGATAGTCTTAAACCACAAATAAAGATTTTAGATAAGCTTGTTTTCTTGACAAGGGAATTGCGCCCTCTGCTTGCAACATATGTTATTCCTGAAGTTGTTTGCTTTACTTAGTAAAGTTTTTATTCGGGAACCCAACCATTCTGTATTGGAGGCTAGAAAGTGGAGTTGGTTTCTTTAAGCCCAGAGGGAAGGATCGTGTTAACTTTGAAGCATGGAAAGCATACTTACAGCGAGTTGAAGTTTGAAACTGGGTTGAGCGATAGGTGGTTGACAATTAAACTTAAAGAATTGGAAGGCAGAGGGGTTATTGAGAAGAACGGCAAGTGGTATGGTTTAAGTGGGAAGTTGACAATTTCTGCTTATGAATTAAGTTTGTACATGAATTTCCAAGCTAAACGGATGGCTGCTAATCTCGCACGGCTGCATTTTGTTAGGGCGATTGTCCTTTTCGGCAGCGTAGCCCAGCATTTTGCTCATGAGTACGGCGATTTAGACATGATAATTGTCGTAAGTAAGCCAGTTGATAAGGTGAAAAAGGAAGTTACATCGGAAATCTCGAGGCTAGAATCAAAGCATCACATAACCATCGAGCCGTTAATCTTGGCGAAGGAAGATTTTCTGGAAAATGGCGCCCTGGCCGGGATTTGAACCCGGGTCGGGCGGGCGACAGCCGCCTATACTAGACCGGACTATACTACCAGGGCTTGTCAATGGCCAAGATGCTGAAATTCAATCAAGACAATTGTTCCAAATAAACTTTATTCACTACAATGGCGCCGGGAGTGGGATTTGAACCCACGCGGCCCCGAAAGGCCACAGGCTTTCAAGGCCTGCGCATTAATCCGCTCTGCCATCCCGGCCTCCTAAGCTAATAGGTTTGTGCATTCTAAAATCTCTTATTTTGTGTTTCTTGGCAAATCTTGATGATTAACATTAGTGTGTAGTCGAAGGTATGGCCTTAGGATATGATTTAGATTTGAGGAGATGTTTTGAAACTTTGTGCCGTAACATTTTCGTATGACCTTTGTGATCGTAAATCCAAGACTTGCCTTTGAAAAATTCGCCTGAAATGGTTTGTCGACGTCTTACTCTTAAATCTTGTATGAAGTACTCGTAACTTTGTACGAGTTTCATCTTCGCCAATTTAGATAAAGTGTCAATAAATTTTCGAAATTCGATTGTTGGAAGAAAAACTGCCAAGTAGAGGGTATTTTCTGCGAGTATTTTGCCCATTGCGAGAACGAAAAATTTGTCAAGGAGAGACCTTGCAAATCTAGCTAATGTTTTGTAATTGTGAAAGGATATTATGAACAGAACCATGACTGAAGATGTGTCACCGTATC
>JAOZHM010000179.1 GCA_026014845.1 Candidatus Bathyarchaeota archaeon | reverse complement strand
GTGGAATCTGGTGGATATTCCACTGGGGCCTTTGGGGTATTATTTAACTGGGGTAGGTCAGAATGTCGGAGATCTGCTGAGGCGGGATCGTACTGGTGTGAGCGTGCCAAGCAACGTTGCGGAGGGCGCTGGTCGAAATACGAAAAGGGAATTTATAAACTTTCTGCACATAGCTCAAGGTTCCCTCAGTGAGTTCGATACTCAACTAGAATTGTCCAGACGTCTTGAATTCATAGATGAAGATATCTGGAAGTGGCTTGATGACAAGCTTATAGAAGAAGATAAGGTCTTATCAGGCCTCATAAGGTCTCAAAAGGAAGCCATGTAATGAACGAAAAAACCTCCTCACTCCTCACTCCTCACTGGATACTCCTCACTCCTCACTGGTTGCTGCGGTATTGTCAGGGAGTGGATGATATTAGACTTGCAGATACAATTGGCATGAACAAAATAAGGAGATAGCATATGTTACGAAATTATACTGCAAAATATACAAGAATTACTTCTGGTTATATGGGGCAATTGGTAGAGTGGCCAGAGGTGATTACAGAAGGCAAAGACTTAGAAGAGTGCCGAACTATGTTAAGAGATGCTCTTAAAGAGATGATTTTGGCCTACAAACAACAGAAAAAAGAAATACCGCTTGGCGACAGTCTGATTGAGCAGGTACCGGTAGAGCTTGGCGATGTCCATCAAGCGGCGTGATCTGATTCAGTACTTGGAGGAAAATGGTTTTCGGCTACTGCGCGAAGGCAGGAGACATTCGATATATACCAATGATATAAAGACCATTCCAGTTAAGAGACACCGAACAATCGATAGAATTACCGCAAATGAAATTTGCAAACAAGCAGGATCGAGACCCAAGTTTTAGTACTACCCCATTACACTTAGGGCGGCAAAAAATGGTCTTGTGCCGTGCATTTCGACCAATTTTTGGTGTTGGTTTTTATAAAATCTATTTAGTTTGTCATATGGCCTCAAATTCTGCTCTATTTCACTGGTATGACTCTGATAAGGACTTGTGGCATTTGCTTGAATAAGTTAACAAGGTGCCAACGTCCCCCATTTCAATGCATATTTTTGATCTAAGGAGGTAAGCTATGTTATTTGAGTATACACAGAAAGCACTGGAAAAAGCAGTATACAAAAGATTAGATGACGGAACTTGGTTCGCTGAAATTCCGGGTTTTGAAGGAGTCTGGGCTGATGGTAACACAGTCGAGCAGTGCAGAACTGAGCTTTTGGAGGTTTTAGAGGAGTGGCTAATCTTGAAGCTTAGAGACAAAGATCCGATTCCAGAGGTCGAAGGCGTTGACTTAAAGATAAAGGAAATGGCGGTTGCTTAAATGCCTTTTAATATCTCAAGGAGAGAGTTGGTTAGAAAATTCAGATCCCTTGGGTACCTGGGACCCTTTTCTGGTAGGAGGCATCAATTCATGATAAAAGGAAGAAAGAAGATTCGTATCCCAAATCCTCATGGAAGTGGAGACATCGATGTGAGTCTACTCAAAGAGATACTCAGGCAAGCAGGTATAAGTGATAAGGAATGGGAGGAAGCTTAGTTAAAAGGAAATTAATAGATGACGAGGGTTGTAAGGTCATCCAGTGGTGGTGCCATCGAAAAAGGGAAAATTTTCCTAGTGCAGTCATGCGAGGGCTATTATGAGTTATCTTGCGGCCGTTAAGCTGGGGTATAGTGGAACAAAAGTAGCCAGGGCACTTAATGTGAGCCGGAAGAGTGTCAGTCGATGCTTGCCCCGCTTGCCCTGTAGGCAAGGATGACCGTATCGGGGTTAAATTCTAAAGGACTATTTAACCGGGGTAGGTCATAGAGATCGTACTGGGGCCTGCTCCGCCCGCCCCGTTAAATGCCTTTGGTTTTCATTTAACTGGGGTTAAATTTTCACGTAGGTGAAGCAGCGCATCTGATTTAACTGGGGCCTGCCTCATTAAATGCAAAGCATATTTAATCGGGGTGAAGCTATATTGTCAAATTGATAGAATAATTAGATATATGCCATAATGAAATGTTGAAACTACAACAAGCTAGCGGCCAACTACTTCACTGGTATGACAACTACGAGGGAATTTTGGATATATTACAGTAACACAGTTACTACGGAGAGCACATAATTGTTTGCATTGAACATAACGAAGAAGGGTGCACAAGGCTCATGAGGTCTTTTCTGATGTGACTGGCGGGAGGCCGCCGTACTTTTCACGACTTATCAGCGGGGGAAACTGCAGCCCCCGACTTGTCGGAGGAATGCGGAGCTCCGCTTATACTGGCGGGACGCAGATAAGTCGTAGAAAAGACTCCGCCTGAGGCGGAGGAGGCTTGGAACAGAAGAAAAGACCTCATGAGCCTTATTCCAAGGTTGTTTTGCAAACTATTTAATGCTCTCCGTTATAGATAGCAACGTCCCTCATTACGTCCCCCATTACTTACCAATAAACCAATTGCCAAACAATGTTCCCCATTCGGTATCGGAAAGGAGGCCAGAGGTTATATGAAAGATAAAAAGAAGGCACTGTATTTGTACGAGGCGCTGGAGCTGCGAGCAGAGTATGACTCCAGGATCAAGACCTTGAAAGACTGTTTGCCTGAAACAAAGCAGAATAGGGACAGGTTCTCATTTGGTCGAGATGATGACGGGATACGTCGTCCCAGTCCTGATTTTGATGTGGCTTCCGCTCGGGAGGACCTCAGAAAGCTGGAGCTTAAGCGGCGGAAACTGAACAGTGCCATTCAACAGGCAAACTTCAACCATTTCATCGACTTTAAAGGAGATTCGATTAACCTCAACGAGGCCTTAGAAACACGCAAAGCCCTGAATGAACAGATTGGTGAATTTCACAATCAGGTGGTGAGTTCATCTTACCAGAGAGTGATCTACAAGGAAGGCCGGGATATTGTTGAAGAGAACGAAATATCTTACACAGATTCTGTCAAGAATCTTGAACAAGCCAGACTAGCTTTCCGGGAGCTGAACAGGAAGCTCAGATTGGCCTCTTTTGAGACATTGCTAGATTTTCAGGATGAATAAGATGAGTTTTCGGAGACAGGGGAGCAAGTGCGAATGCTTTGGTGACGAAGCATAGCCCAGACCATGGCTTCTGAGAGAGC
>JAOZHM010000178.1 GCA_026014845.1 Candidatus Bathyarchaeota archaeon | reverse complement strand
AAGCTAGAAAGCCTAGATAGTGCTGAAGAAAAAGTGATTTTTCTTTCACAAATCATAAAAACTGAAAACTATATTGGAGCATTGAGTCAAAATGAAAGTAAGAATAGGTTTCTTATTGTTAGTATTAGTTTCCTCAATAACTGTGTCAGCAGTTTCTAGTATTGCGTCAGCTACACTAGCAGATTGGAATGAGGTGACAAGATTTACTGGCTCAGGAACTGAACAATACACAACAAATCACTTCACTTGTGATCATGTTGACTGGCGAATCCGATGGGAATGCGTTCCTGAATTCGATAATCCTGAACTTGCTGAGTTCAGTATTCTCACCTATTCTCAAGCGGATGATGTTTCGTATATAGACTTCATTAACAAAACCATAGTGAACGTCAACAAAACATTACTTCAGACCACTATGGGGGACATAGTCATCCAGTTGCATAATGACATGCCTATTACAACCGGGAATTTCAAGAACCTTACCCAGCAAGGAGTATATGATGACACTATTTTTCATAGGGTGATTAATGGTTTCATAATTCAGGGAGGAGATCCTACGGGAACAGGATACGGGGATCCTTCAATACCTACAATACCC
Organism: Candidatus Bathyarchaeota archaeon; assembly: GCA_026014845.1. Classification (GTDB taxonomy): domain Archaea; phylum Thermoproteota; class Bathyarchaeia; order Bathyarchaeales; family Bathycorpusculaceae; genus SOJA01. The sequence continues at coordinate 6,184 of JAOZHM010000178.1, read as the reverse complement.
GACGAATTCACAGACCACAACAGAAACGACAGAGGCACGATAGCCATGGCAAACGCAGGTCCAAACACAGGAAGCAGTCAATTCTTCATCAACCTCGTTGACAACGACCATCTAAATGCTAACCACCCAGTTTTCGGGGAGGTAATAGAAGGAATGAATGTTGTTGATGATATTGGGGAAGTACTGACAGATGAATATGACTGACCGCTGCAAAATGTTACGGTAACGAATGCGAAACTTCTAGATGCAAGCAGAATATCATATATTCATGACAATAGCGGTACTTTCTTCATGAAGATCAATGTGACAAACACAAGGATATACGACAATTATCGAACAAGATTTAGACTCCATTCCAGAGTTTCCCTCCTTCCTTATCTTACCATTATTCATGATAGCCACACTACTAGCAGCCATAGTCTATAAGACAAGACATTCTATTGCAAGTAAATATGAAGAATGAATCAGAATAAGTGGAGAGGCTTGATGCTGGAACACAGCTTCTTTTAGAAGCCAATATATGCCTACCCAACCAGCAAAAAACATCCATTAAATTACCTTCTACTGAATGAATCATTCATACGAATCATGCATCACCCTTTATTAAGACACCAACAAAGCTCCACTTAACAATCCCAAACGGAGGTGGAAAAAACATGAAGTCGAAAACAAAGATTCTCGCCATCACACTAGTAATAGTTGCAGTTGCAAGCGTATTTCTGTATGCGCCATTGACCAACGCACTTCAGTCTAATGGAGACCAAGAATCCGACGTAGAAATACTCAACGACATGAACTTCGATGCACGTTGCAGGTGCAAACCTAGGCTTAAGGCTCGGCGTGTTTGGTGGTTTCTCAATCACTCGGAACCAACGGAAGTTGATGGAGCCGTTGTCGCTCTATTCAAGAACATGCTAATAGTAGACACCACCGAAGGACAGATACGAATTCATCTGCCACAAGCATGGACTGTTGACGGAGAAGTAACGATGAGAGAGGAGCTCTTTGAAAGTGGCTACTTGAGTGAAGGCGAAACCATAACTGTTAAGGCATTGAGAGCAGACGTAATCAACAAGCAAGGATTATGCGTTTACTTGCTACTGGGCTACGAAATCATCAACGAATCTACAGTCCACGCACATGCCATTCTACCCTTCAACATAGAAACCTAAGCGCACCCTTTTCCCAATTGTCAAAAAATACATTAGCCAGGGCTAAACACGAGCGTAGACGCGATCGCTTGTGTACCTTCCGGTCTCCATTTCCCTCTCTATTTCACTCAACAGCAATATTCGCTTGAAAGTTGGCGGATGTGTCGAGAACCACGTGTTTATTTTTGACCACGTTGATTTAGCTTCTTTTTCCATAGCCAGCTGTAACTCTCTTTCATCCAGCACCCCATCTTTGTCCAAGTCGTACTCTTCCTTTCTAGACATTATTTGCTGAATTTCCTGTTTAGCTAACGCTGGATCGCCAATGTAGAACGCTCTCGCTCCAGAAGGCGGTTTTGGTGAAAGTGACAATCCATAGGTTATTTTTGCTAAAGCGCTTTCTAGGCTTCTAGGCGACGTAGTTACGTAAGCTGAGTAAGCGTCTGCGTAATGCTCTCGCAGTCTGCTGAGCTTCATCACGCAAAGCAGCGAAACGATGTAGACTATGTAGGAGATTATTCCGACTAGGAAGAACGCAGCTCTTATGCTCCCTTCTTCTTTCCTCCTTGAAGAAGATCCAGAAAATCTTGCCGCTATCCATGTTCCCCGAGCGATAAGATAGGCGAGTAGAGGTAACGCAGAAAGCAGGGTCATCACAATGTAATCTTTGTGTCTTATGTGTCCTAGCTCGTGGCCGATTACGCCTTTAACTTCTTCCTTGTTCAGCTTGATCAGCAGTCCTTCATGAACTGCTAAAGTCGCGCTGCCAGCTGTTCTGCCGAAAACAAAAGCGTTTGGCGTCTGGTCTGGAACTGTGGCTAGTTTTGGCATCGGTATCCTGCTCTTGTCTACAAGTTCCTTCACGGTAGATTCAAGCCATGGATTTTCTCCGGGTTTCAGATAGCGTAGGCGTGTTGAGGCCTTGACAATGGCTGGTCCGACAAGATATTGAATTAGTATGAAAATTACTGTACCAATCAAAGCAAGTATCAAGGGGAAATGTAAAATGAACATTATTGCCGCTAAGAAAATGGCGAATATAAAAGCTACTAGAAAAATGGATAAGCTCATCGTAAGCTTTAACTCAACTAATCTGGCCATTATCTCTCAATAACAAAATAACAAAATATTGAATTAAAGCTTTCCTAAGAAGAAACTTGTGATAACGATTTCATTATTTTGCCATTTGGGAGCATGTTGTCAGGGTGCGGTATTCCCGCCTCCTCCAGTTCATATCGTACGCAACGCGTGTAGTCACCCATACAATACTCATCTATCCATTTTCGTTCAAGCCTCCCTTCCTCATAAAACCTCTTCATTGGACAAGAAACATACCATTTGCAGACTTCATTTCAATCAGCTCTAAACACGAACAACCTGCGTTGGCGTAACGATTATTGAAACTTTTTCATCTTTTTTCTCGAAGGGAACATCTTTGACAACTTGTAAGTCATGAACCGTTGTGACCACCAGAACTTTCCCAAACATTCTTTTTAGGATTTGTATTTCTAAGTCACTGTAGCCATGTCCCTTTCCAAGCCTATGCCCATGCACGTCAACAGCAACGGAGCCTTCAACAACTAAGTCTGGCTTAGGAAACTCTTGCACTCTTGCTCCAAATTTGAAAGCGCCTTTAATTGTTGATGCGTAGCATTCTTTTCCTTTCGCTTTAGCTGGGTCAATCAGCATGAAGCCTTTTTTAAGCCTTGGAGAAGCCATTATCAAAGTTTTTTCGTCTCTGAGAGCGTTTTCTCTGACTTTGCGTTGCGGCGAATCTGGATTGACAAAAACGACTTCGGCCTGTTTCCATTCCTTTAGTTGACGCAGTCTTTCAGCTGCAGCTTCAGCTCCTTTGAAATTTGGGATTCTGCCTTGACATGGAAGAGGAAAAGCTGCGATTCTGGATCGTTTCATCTCGCTCCAAACTTTTTCTCGTAACAACTGTTTTTTTGAAGATATATTCATTGGCATCTGCAGCAAGAACACAAAAAATGAGAGAAGTGCATGGGGAGCTTTTAGATTATTCCGAGGTTTCTGCCGCCTTCTTTGAAGACTTCTAAGGCTCTGTCTAGTTGTTCTGTTGTATGTTTTGTGCACAGCTGGACTCTGAGTCTGGCTTTTTCCCTCGCAACCATCGGGTAGAAGATTGGCAGTACAAAGATCCCTTTTGTCCAGAGGTAGTCTGCAAAGTCCTTTGACGTTTTGCTCTTTCCACACATCACAGGAATTATAGGCGTTTCCCCGTTTCCAGTGTCAAACCCAGCATCCTTAAACCCATCCAAGAGATGGTTGCGGTTTTCCCAAACCCTTCTAACGTGTTGCGGTTCTGTTTCAAGCACATCTATGGCTGCAATACAAGCGGCAGCAACACCAGGCGGAACAGCACCGCTCAACAGCCAGCTCCTAGCCTTATTATACGTAAAGTTACGAAGGTCTTCGCCGCCAGTGATGTGCCCGCCTACGACGCCGAAAGCCTTAGAGAAGGTTCCCATCTCTGCATGCACCTCGTCACGCCCAAGTTTGAAGTGGTCCACGATGCCCCGTCCACCCTCGCCTAAAACACCTTCACCATGAGCATCGTCAACATAGACGCCGGCTCCGTGTTCCTTGGCAATCTTGGCTATCTCTGGTAGTGGTGCAAGGTCTCCGTCCATACTGAAAACCCCGTCCGTGAAGATCCAAACGTGATTGTAAGGAGGGTCGTGTTTTTCCGCTTCTTCCATCACACGTGTTAAGTCTTCTATGTTTTTATGTTTGAATATCGCTCTATCCGCGCGGCATAGTCTTACTCCGTCGATTATTGAACCGTGGTTTAGCTCGTCTGAAACGAATAAGTCTCCTCTGCCAGCAAGCTGGGGAATAAGCCCCTCATTAGCCATAAATCCTGTTTGAAATGTCAGCGAGGCTGGAGCGTTCTTGAACTTTGCTAGACGACGGTCCAATTCCTCATGAAGAAACATGTTGCCAGAAATCGACCTGTCGCTGCCAGCGCCTGCCCCGTATTTTCTGGTTGCCTTTATCGTTGCCTCAACCACTTTCGGGTGAGTTGCAAGGTTTAGATAGTTGTTTGCACAAAGCATCAAAACCTCCTTTCCGTCTACAGTGCAGACGGGTTCGCTTGCGCTTTCCAGAACCCTGAGCTGCCAGTTAAGGCTTTCACGAACCAAGCGTTGATATTCTTCACCTAAATATCTTGTTGGATGACGCGAAACTGCCACACTAATCACCTTCTACAAATTTAGTTTCAGTTTCTTTTAATATTTACCTATAGTCTTTTCATGATTACATCGTTCCTTTTAGCATTTCACCATTCTTAAGCAGAAATTAGAAAAGACAGTTTGCACAGTGTGCGTTGGGCTATGCAGAATCCACAATCATCAGAACTAAACTACTGAAAATATTAGAAAACGACACATGTGGGAGAAACTCAGCTGGAAATTGGAGAGTCTTGAAATCTCTCAGCTGTACGACGGGTCGGACAACGTCTTAGTGCTTCGAGATCTCAAACCTCTCCAAGGCAATACTAGCGCGCGTACTCTTAAAGGTCACCCTGATAAGGATGTGGATAGAGTTCTGAAATTGTAAATTTCTTCATTTTTGATAAAGACAAAAACTGCACTTGAAAATCACGGCTTCAAGAACACTGAAGCAATAAGAAGTTACTGTTTCATTGATGGATGTTACGTAGACATGATGTTTTATGAGTATCCTTAAAGATTGCCTTCGGCAAACCGTTTCGTCAGTTTTTCAATCATGTCCTTTGTCATGACAGACAATTCATACGTTGGATTCCAACCCCACTCCTCACGAGCCACGCTGTCATCTATCGACATTGGCCAAGAATCCGCAATCTTCTGTCTGAAGTCAGGCTTGTATTCACATTCGAATTCTGGAATGTACCTTTTGATTTCAGACGTTAGCTCTCCGGCGGAGAAGCTCATCCCAGTCACGTTGTAACTTGTACGACATGTAATCCGAGACGAGTCAGCCTCCATCAGATCTATGGCTGCTTTGGTACAGTCAGGCATATACATCATCGGCAGCACCGTATCCTCCCTCACAAAGCATGTGTACCGCTTATTCTTGACGGCGTCATAAAATATCTCCACCGCGTAGTCTGTTGTGCCGCCACCCGGAGGAGTCTCGCTACTTATGACCCCGGGATACCTGACGCTTCGCACATCCAAACCGAATCGAAGGAAGTAGTAGTTGCACAACAGTTCACCGGCAACCTTTGTGACGCCATACATTGTGCGAGGGATTAACACTGCGTCTTGAGGCGTGTTAATGCGAGGTGCCTCTTGGCCAAAGACAGCCATGGAGCTGGGCCAAAAAACTCTAACCAACCCGTGTTCCCTTGCAATCTCAAGCACGTTGTAAAGGCCGTTCATGTTCACTTTCCAAGCAAGTTGCGGTTTTTCTTCACCTATAGCCGATAACACCGCAGCAAGATGATAGATAATGTTAATGTCATATTTTTTCACAACTTTCTCAACGCTCTCTCTGTCAGTGACATCAATGTATTCGAAGGGACCCGAGTTAACTAGTTTTTCGCTGGGTTTTCTCCTATGCCCAGCTGCAATGACATTTTCACCGCCATACTTTTTTCGCAGCTCTATTGTTAGTTCGGACCCGATCTGTCCTGTGGCTCCAGTTACAAGGATTCTTTCCATGGTTTTTCCAGCCATTTAGCGACTTCAATTGAGAAGTGATGTTGTGATTTTTAAGATATAGAATTTTCGAATGAAAAACTCCTATTTATTGTAAGTTTAGTCTTCCAAACAGCTCACCAATGGGATTTACATGCTTGTCAACTTTTATCTCCACTTCCACTTTTTCGGTGCTGACCACAATCAATGCGGCTGATTTTTCTCCTCGCCTGTCTCCACCGCATTCGCTTCCAGCTTTTAACGCCTTTGCCATTCTCCAAGCTAAGTCTCCACTGGAACGCTCGAATTCTTCAGCCATATTTTTCACCAGTTCCTTTCCGGCAAGCAAATTTCCAATAACAACATAACAACAAAAAAGAAGTT
>JAOZHM010000177.1 GCA_026014845.1 Candidatus Bathyarchaeota archaeon | reverse complement strand
GGCGTCGTTGGAACCAGTGGTGACAAAGAGTTTATTCTGGAGATGTACAAGCGTCACAGGCCTCACTCTAGGTTGATCTCCTTCAACGGTAGCAAGAAAAATGTGCGGTTCCCCACTGAAACTCTTCCAGACTTCTCGTAGTAACTCATCGTTAGCGTCATTCAAGGACAATTCCTCACAAGTCTTTTCACATTACAGATAGATAAACGTTAGCGCGCACTAAAAATACGTGTTCTCTTTCAATTATTCATCAAGTAGGGGTGTTTGCTTTGACTGTTCCAAGCAATTTCCCTTTCAGATCTAGCCCTTCGTTTTCTCGTACATCTTCTCCAATGTCCATCGGATACTTGACTTCAGTTCCCTCAAACGATTAGCATCAAAATTTTTGACCACAATCTCGTGAATTTCATCGCCTTCTTGGACGATGTTGTAGGAAAAAATCTTGTCTGTTGTCAGCTGTCCAGTTCTGGCTAGTTCACTGTCCTTTTCCTGCATTTTTGCCAAAACCCTTTCCACGAGAAACTGCGTGAAGGGGGGTGTATTGATGTTGAAGTTTTTATCCTCGGCCAAGACAATGCGTAGCGAGTCTTGGTTTATGTGAAGGGTTGCCAAAGATTCGCCTGTGACAGTTTTCAACGGGATGACATTTTCATATTCTGCCGAAGGCTGAGGAGGCTGAACCAGTACCTCTTCTTTCACTGGCGAAACTTCAGCCGTTACTGGCGTTTTTGCGATTTCCGCACGCTTGAATCCTTTTTCCAACAATATGGAGTTCACTGCTTCAAGCATTAATCGCAGTTCATTAAGTTCAGATTCTAACCCTTCAACTCTTTTCTCAAGTTTTTTCTTGAACGCTACAAATTTCTTTATTTTTTCAGCTTCTTCGGACATAACCTTCACAGTGTTATTTTAGAAGCTTTTCCCTTATCAAGTCTTTGATACGCAAAACCGAAATTTAAGCCAATGGTCAAGCAAGCTTTGTGACTACACGTTCTTCAGAATCAATTTCTGGGTTAGGAATAGGGTTGAGTTTAACCTTCAACTCCTTTTCAAGAAAGTTTTCAAACTCTTGGAAAATAGTGCTATCTGTGTGGTTCAGTTTGAAGCCTAGGTTTTTTCCTTCTAACACTGGGCTTAGGTTGTAGAGAGCCATTTTCTTAGAAAAATCTGGGTTTTCAAAAATTGTTTTAACCAAGGTCTCCGATGGCGCTTCCGAGAGCAGCCAAGCAGTGTAGGATGCTTCAACAACACGGTAAGATAAGCCCTCTCGGACAACACATTTCCTATTTGCGGCTATACTCTTGAAAGATGAAGGATGAATATTCCTAGCCCAGAGAAAGTTGTGATATCCACTTTCAGTTTCAATCCAATCGTCTTTTTCAGAGGTTTTCCAACCGTGAAACTTACATGAATCTTCAAATCTTTTGAGGATTTCCCGAATCTTAGGCATTTTCATCTTGTCATCACGAACCTTATGTTAGAATCTTCTAGAATAATATTCTATAATACAGACCATAAATTTAAACTTATTTGTCAGTTTAGCCCACAAAAATGTAGAATAGCAGTAGCCCCATTGAAGATTTGTAGGTAAGAACGGTTTTTTCCGACAAATTTACGGAAAAGCCCTGTAATAAACATTTGATGGTAAAACGGAGAACATTGTACGTTTTTCGACAGCAAAAATAATTAGCACAAAGCATATACCTTCTAAGGAAAGGCGGAAGGCATATCTTGAAATTCAAAGATAACACTGTTGCTTTGGATGCTACAGACTTGAGAATTTTGAATGCTTTGCAAGAGAATGCTAGGCAGACGTACACAGCTATAGGTAAAAGCTTAGGAATAGCCCATTCAACCGTTTACGACAGAATAAAAAGAATGGAACGACACGGAATCATTAAGGAATACACAGCCGTAATAGACGCTCAAAAGGCTGGAGCCAAAAATATCATAGCCATAATGACCATTTTTACAGACCCAAAAGAAAGCGACAAGGTTGCAGAAAAACTGTGCGAAGCACCACAAATACTAGAAGTTTACACATCCCTTTCCGAAGAACTCTTAATCATAGCAAAAGTCGTCGCAGAAAACCAAGAAAGCCTACATGAATTCATCGCAAGTTCAGTTGCGCCATTACCTGGAGTTTTAAGGATTCGTACGTCAATGATTACGAAAAAGTTTAAGGAAACACGATTTTCAATAGCTAATAACCCTAAACAGTTAGCATTTATAAAAGAAAAAAGTAATAAATAGGAGAAAACAAACGTTGAACGAAAAAATGAGTTCAAGAACCCTCAGAACCCTCCCAAGGGAAAAAGCATTTTACTTTTTCACTTCCATTGGAAACTATACAGGTGAAAGTGCAACTTCATTGAAAGAGTTTACGGATAAAATAAGCGAAGTAAATGTAAAGTCATTAGAGTTTCACCTTTACCGAGGGGATTTTGAAAAGTGGACAGCTGAAACTTTAGAGGACCAAAAACTAGCAAGGGAAATAGAAAATCTTCGGAACCAGAACTATTCCGGAACCGCACTTAAGGAACAACTCTACAACATATTGAGTAAATACTATGAGAAAATAATCAGCAAGTTTTAAGCTTATAGCTAGATTCTTTTTAAAATTTGTCGAGGTAAATTCGTTTTTTTGAGCAAGTTTGATGGACAGATGATAACTCTAGAGGAATATTCCATAAATGCTTTTATCTTGTAAGGCATTCTATTATGATTACCGGAGGGAGATGAAGGTTGGCTAAGGAGCCCCAAGTTGTTCCTATTCGTGCTGTCTCGATCTTGGTTGGAGTTATGATTGGATGTATTCTGGCGTATGCCTATCAGGTAAATCTGCCTACTTTGTTCTATGAAATGAATGTGTATGGTGTAGTTGGTTTGCTGTATAGTTTAGTTGTTTTCGTCGCTATACCTATGTTAGCTGGCTTTGTAGTTGGTTTGTTGTATCCCGTTATGGCTGTCAGAAACGGTTTATATGTTGGCTTAATCAGCGGACTGTTCAATAGTATAATCGCTACTATTAAACTCATTTACGCAACGGATCTGGCGCCAGGCGAGATATATGCTTTTTCTTTATTTGCCATAGCATCTGTTTTTGTATGGATGGTTCTTGCGGCTGTTGCTGCTGAGTTAGCAAGTAGATTTTATGAATAATTTATTCCATATTTGCCGTAATATTTCTGCTACGGAATATGAGTTATAGAGGTTTTTTCTTGAATTAGGTAATAGAATATATCTCCAGAATGTTAAAAGCATGGTTTCAAGTTTAAATAAAAGGGAGGTATGAGGGAGAATTTCAACTTCGTACATGGAGAGTTGTCCTTTATGAATTTTTTTAGACTGAAGCCCTTTACTAGGATGTTCGTTCTTTTCTGTTTAGTTGCAATGATGTGCCAGTGGATGTTTTTGAATTGTTTGAATTTGGATGTTAAAGGAGAACCAACTTCCACGATGTATCGGTCCATTGATCTATATACTCAGAAAGAACCCTATAGCGGTAGAGGGCCAAACCAGTCTAGTGATGCTTTTGCACCTCAGGAGGAGGTGATTTTGCGTGCATATGTCACTTACAGAGACGACCCTGTGCCTGGAAAAATTGTCGCCTTCGAGGTTCATGGTCCAGTGAATCGTTTCGAGAATTTGTCTTTCACACGAACCGCTGTGACAAACGATGATGGCATAGCTAACGTGAGTTTCAGGATAACATGGCCAAATGGTCACCGTGAAGAAGAAGTATTTGGAGTTTGGAATGTTGTTGCCGTTGTAGACATAGCTGAGGTAGCGGTTAATGATAATCTTAGTTTTCTGGTAGGCTGGATTATTGAACTAATTAAAGTGGAGACCGTTGATGCCGACAACGTCTCTAGGATTAGTTTCATGAGAGACGAGCATGTGTGCTTTAGACTGACGGTGAAGAACATAGCTATGACGGACAAGTTTGCGACTTTAATCCTTGACGTATATGATAATCTTAGCGTTTCTTTGGGACAGGTTGTTCTTGTGGATGAACAGATCGTACCAGGCGTCACTGTGATGTTTATTGAGGATCTCTTAATTCCGGAATGGGCTAGCCTCGGGGCCGGCGTGGTTTATGCTAACGCTTTTACGACATTGCCAGCATTAGGTGGGGTACCATGGTGCCCGGAAGTTTCCACGACCTTTTGGATTGTGAAGGCGATTGCGCATGACGTAGCCGTCATTAATGTTGTACCTTCTGTAACTGAAGCTTTTCCTTGTCAGACCGTTAACGTTTCAGTTGTTGTTAGAAATGAGGGAGACGCGGGTGAAACTTTTGATGTACATGCTTATTATGATTCTGTCTTAATCGGAACGCACACAGTTAGAGATCTTGCTCCTCAAAAGGACAAAAATATTGTATTTATGTGGTCTACGGGTTGCTTGCCGCCTGGAAACTATACTTTAAGCGCGGAGGCGAGCGTTGTACCTGGAGAGGTTGATGTTGAAGACAACAGGTTTGTCGACGGAGTTGTGCGGATTAAGCCTTGGGCACCTCCTCCACCTGCACCAGTCGAATACGTACTTCCGAAGTGGCTCTTGGCTTTTCTATTTTTGCTGGCTGTGCTTGTTGGAGCCTGTTTTGTACTCCTCATTGGATTAGCGTTGTGGTGTACACGTGAAAAGAAGAGAGAAGCGCAGACTGCGGTGCTAACTCCCAGCGTTGAACGACGCGAGGAACATCCGTTCAAAACCACTAAGATGTGCAGCGTGTGCGGAAGAGAGTTTCCGGGAGTCTACACTTTTTGCCCGTATTGTATGAGTTTCCACGGGAAAGACTACGAATAGTTAGTTAACCCTCATTTAAGACGCGTTTTGATTGAAAGGTATTTGCTTTTTCCATCTCCATTTATGTCGGCCTTGTGTTCATCTTGGGTGTCTGGGGTGGGAGCTCAAGGTTAATCTCAAGGCAGCAAGGAGTTCTCTGGGGTAGCCTTTGTTATTTCAAAGGTAACTTTGGTGGCTGGATATGATTGTTTAAGTGTTGCCGGTCTTTTAGTGTGCGTACCTGCAATTTACGAGAAGCGATTAAGATAGGTAAGGGTAAAATCGGAATTGCGTGATGGATTTTGTGGTATGTTCTAGCTCTTCTGTTGCTAGCAGTCTTTTTTTCCGTAGTGCCTCGCGGCTGTGGCTATGTTGAGTATGTTAACTAAGTTGTCGTCGTTCAGGTCTGCGTTTGGGTTCCATCTCGGATGCCCCGGATAAGAGCGGTAGGCCCTTGCCGCTATTGCAATGTCGAGAATCAGATGAAATGAGATCAGATGAGATGAAACAGGTAGAGAGATCAGATGAAACTTTGAAGTATCCGTCGACGGCTTTGTTACTAATCGCCTTTGGATCGCAAGTGGAGAGTTTAACCGCGTCCGGATTGTATGGTAGGATGGAGTGAAGGTCTAATGAACCTTCTCCCGGAGCTGTGGCGTTGAAGGTTATGGTGGCTAGTGTTCCTCTGCCGGTTGCAGATGCATTTCCGTAGATTACGACAGCCATCCATATGCACCCTTGCGATTTGTTGTACCCATCGTCTATTTCTAGTTTGACTATAAGGGTGGGTCCGAAGCTTGCCATAAATGGTCCTTCCGCCACTTCTAAACAGTCTAGAATGGTAGTGTTATAGGACAGACAGAAGTCGAAGCCTTGAAGTCCTAAAACTTCAGTGATACTCACGTTTACCTTAAAAGTTTGGCCAATCTTTACCTCGCT
>JAOZHM010000176.1 GCA_026014845.1 Candidatus Bathyarchaeota archaeon | reverse complement strand
TCAAACAAGTGTTTTGTGTAAGCGTCGTTTACGGCTATCATTGGGTATTTGAGTGTTCCAGTTTTTTCCATGGCTCGTAAGCGCAAGACACCGGTTGTTGTTTCTTCTGTTCCACCTTTAACGTCTGATAGTGCTTCTGTCCTTTTGCTGTGGATTGTGCCGACGAGGTCTGCGCCGTCGTCTAGAGTTATTTTGGGTTTGTGGGTTATGACCTTTTCAAGACACCAGTAGTATTCCTCTGTTGTTTGTCCTCGCCAAGCATAGACGTGAACGCCTCTTTCTGATAGGGCTGCTGCCACATCGTCTTGCGTGGATAGTGGGTTGGAGCCGCATAACGCAACTTTTGCTCCCCCAGCTAGGAGTGTTTCAACGAGCACTGCCGTCTCTTTTGTCACGTGTAAACATGCGCCTAAGGTTATGCCTTCAAATGGTTTTTCCTGGCTGAATCTTTTTTTGATTAGATTTAAAACTGTCATGTGCTTTGATGCCCATTCTATTTGAAGAAAGCCTTTAGAAGCTAAACTTTCGTTTTTAACTTTGAAATTTTCCATTTCAATTCTTCCTTTATGGAATCTGCAATCTGGACTATTTAATGTTACGTGCTAGTCGTTCTAGAAGACTGTTTTTTGCTTTTTCAGCCATCGCCATAACTTTTTCAATGTTTATTGTTGTTGGTTGTCTGTTTTCCATAACAATCTTGCCATTTATTATTACTGTGTTGACATCTGCTGATTTTGCTGCGTAAACTAAATGGCTGATTTCGTTGTACAGTGGGCAAAGATGCGGTTTCTTGAAGTCAACGATTGCTAGGTCTGCTTTCTTGCCAACCTCTATGGAGCCTATTTCGTTTTCCCACGATAGTGCTTTTGCTCCTTCAATGGTTGCCATTGCTAGAACTTGTTTTGCAGGTGTTAGTGTTGGATTTTTGTTTACGCCTTTATGTAGAAGGGCTGTTGCTTTCATGGTTTCGAACATGTCTGCTGTGTTGTTTGAGCATGGGCTGTCTGTGCCCAGTGAAACTGTTAGACCTTTTCTGAGCATTCTTGGGACAGGGCTTATGCCTGAGGCGAGTTTAAGGTTTGAGATTGGGTTGTGTGAAGCCTTTACCTTTCTTTGTTTCATTATTGTTATGTCTCTGCCGGTTAACGCTACGCAGTGTGCTGCAATCACGTGTTTGTCTAAAACGCCTAATGAATCTAGGTATGTCATTACTCCGTTTTTTAACTTAATTTTGAAGGCTTTTCGGATTTTTTCTTGTTCGTCGATGGTTTCTGCAACATGTGTGTGCCAAATTATTGGTGTTTTTTCTGAGCCGTATTTCTGGTTTAGTTCTTCTTTGATTTCTTTCAGTTCCTTCGTGTATTCTGGGTCAACGGTATAGGGCGAGTGAGGGTCTACGCTGACGCGGATTAGTCCCTTTGCTTTGTTATGCCAGTTTTTAGCCAAGTCCTTTAACGCTGTTTTATCTTCTTTTTTTCTCTGTGAAAAGCATACGTGGCCTATTACACCTCTTAGGCCTGTTTCTGCGAATGCTTTTGCTTCATTTTCTTCTCGTGTATAATGATACATTGTGTTGACTGTTGTTGTTCCGCTCATTATGGATTCTGTGGCTGTTAGTAAGGCCCCCACGTAAATGTCATGGGGTGTCATGTATTTTTCTATTGGCAATATCCATTTTCCCAGCCATTCTTGGAGTGGTAAATCGTCTGCGTATCCTCTTAGCAGACTCATTGCTGCGTGTTGGTGTGTGTTTATGAGGCCTGGCATGACAACTTTGTCTTTTGCATCTATCTTTTCGTATCCTGTTCCGTATTTTCTTTTTAGGTCGCGGTTTTTTCCTACGTCAATTATGTTTTTGTCTTCTATTGCGATGGCTCCTTGGCGAATTATTTTTCGGTTGTGCATTGTGATTATGGTTCCATTTTGGATGAGAATGTTCATTTTATCCGCTTCTTCTTTTGTTGTAGTAGTTGCTTATGAGCAGTGTTATGCCTGCTGTGAAGAATATGGCTTCGAAGAACTCATGGTGTAATATGTCTTTGAGGTCGAAGAGGCGTTGCCATGCACAAACATGGTGGAGTACCGTCAGGGTTCCTATAATGATTAGGAGCATTCCAAACGTTTCGGTCTTGTCCATATTTTTCACGCAAATAATACTATGAAATTAAAGTTGTTGCTTCCTAGAGCTCTTAAACTTTCTTTTCCTTCTTATTTAAAGTGTATGAGGTGGTGCATCTTGGACAGTGTTGACAAAATCGTCTGGGTTCTGCCTTTCTTAAGTGTCTTAGACGTTATTTCCACTTTGTATGTGGAAACTTTAGGGTATTCTTTGGCGTTATATGAGGTTGGTTTTTTCGCTGGATATTTTGTTGGTGCTGGTTTAACCTATGTTTATGTTGTTATCTATTTGTTGGGCGTTAGTGTTGTTGCCTACGTGTTGTGGTATATTAAGAATAAGAAGCTGAATTCTTCTGTCTTCTTTGACAAGGTATTTTTTCTTCTTTTGGTTGGGGTTGCATGCTATATCTATGTTAGGTTGACCGTAGCGTTTGTCGGAAATTTCCTGCTACCCTATTTTGTCAGTGGTAGGGCTTCTTGGTTTTCGGTTAACTTGCTTGTATATTTAAGTACTGCTTTCACTCTATTTTTTTACTTGTGGCGTGATGTTGTTGATTGGGTGAGAGGGAATGGTGGCGAAAAGGAGTAGTGGTTTATGAAACTTTCTGTGAATGCTCTTCGTGAATATCTCTCTTCCTTGTATGATGCGGATGTGGAAATTCGTGGCGTTTGGAGGCTTGATGGTGAGAAATCTGAAGGTGCTAAGGATTTAAAGGGTTTTGGTTACGGTGTTCCCTACGTCATCGAGTTTAGTGTTGACGGGGAAGCTAAACGAGTTGTTTTGGAAACTATGCGTTCTGGAGGTTTTGGGCATGAGTATTTTTCTGACCGTGCTGGAAGTGTGCTTTGGCAACATTCTGTCTTCAACAAGTTGCCTCGGCATGTGCGTTCAGTAGATGTTGGTGCGTTTACAGTGGACGGCAAAGGTTTGAAGTCTTTGGGGGATTGCGGGGAGTTTTTTATTGTCACTGAGTTTGCGGGTGGTAGGCTTTACCATTTTGATTTGGATCGTATTAAGGAGAGTGGGCGGCTGAGTAAGTTAGATGAGAAGCGTTGTTTGGTTTTGTCTGATTACCTCGTTGAAATCCATAAGGTTAAGCGTGAGGCGCCGTCGCTTTATGTTAGACGGGCTCGGGAGCTTGTTGGACATGGCGAATGTATTATGGGGTTGTTGGATAGTTATCCGTCTGGACTTGATTTTGTTGGCGAGGCGGATTTGATTAATGTTGAGCGGAGCTGTGTTGTTTGGCGTTGGCGTGTTAAACATAAGGCTCACAGGCTTAGTCAGGTTCATGGGGATTTTCATCCTTGGAATGTGCTGTTTCGTGAGGGCGTTGATTTTACGGTTTTGGATCGTAGTCGTGGTGAGTGGGGTGAGCCTGCTGATGATGTTACAGCGATGACTATTAACTATATTTTTTATTCTCTGCAGAAGTATGGTGAGTTGGCTGGGGTTTTTGAGCGTTTGTTTAGGCTTTTCTGGGAGAATTATTTGCGGAAGACTGGTGATAGGGAGATTTTGGAGGTTGTTCAGCCGTTTTATGCTTGGCGTGGTTTGGTTGTGGCTTCGCCCATTTGGTATCCTAACCTCAACAGAGATGTGCGCGTTAAACTGTTTAACTTTATAAGGAATGTTCTTGAATGTGAAAGGTTTGATTTGGAAGGTGTGAACTCTTACATCAGCAGTGCTTAGGTTTTCCATGGATAGCGTATGTCAGCGTACACTACGCCGCGTTTGGCTCTTTCCTCTTGCTCTTCAACCCATTTTTCTAGGCCGGTTTTTTGTAGGCGTTTTCCGTCTTGAATTATGGTTGGGTAGTGTTCTGCTAGGTTTTGGATGAGTTTGCATGGGTATTCTTTGCATTGCGTGCAGACTTCTATACTCTTTTGTTTGGCGCATTGGCGGGTTTTACAGTCTGGTGGTCCTCCGCCTGTTCTGCATGTGCAGTCTAAGTTGACTAGTTTTTTGAGGAATTGCCAGAATGTTGGGAACGTGTTTTTCATCTCTGGTACGTATTGGTACCAGTTGTCCATGCCTTCTTCGTGTAGGCTTTTTTGTAGTTGTTTTGCTTTTTGTGGTATGCGGTTTCTGTGAGCGCATAATCCGCAGTATAGTCCGCAGTAGGTTACGTAGGTGAGTAGGTTTTGGTTTGGCATATTTACTCATAGGGATTAAAGGATAAATAGGGTTTTTGATATATCATGTTGTTTGCTGGTGTTTGTGTTTGGATGCTGAATGTGTTGAGGATTTGAGGAGAATGCTTAAGGAGATAGGTTATTCCGTTAAGGCTGTTGAGGAGATTTTGAAATGGTATCTGCCGGACAATTTTGATGGATGAGCTGTTGTGAAGGGCGTCTATGTCCTAATCATTTCGGTTGGCAAGGATATTAAAGTAAATGTTGGTGCTTTGGGAAGCATATTTTTTGAGAGGGGAGTGTATGCTTATGTTGGTTCTGCTCAAAATGGTGTGGAAAAGCGGGTGGAGCGGCATCTAGGAAAGGCTAAGCGGAAGTTTTGGCATGTTGACTATTTGCTTGATAATGAGTTTGCGAATGTTGTGAAGCTGTTTTACAAGAAGGCGGGGAAATCTGAGGAGTGTAGGATCGCGGGGAAGTTGGGTGAGGTGGGTGTTGCGATTAAGAATTTTGGGTGTTCCGATTGCGGTTGCGTCAGCCATTTGTTCAAGGTGGAAGATTACGGGTTTTTGAGAGATTTCATGTCTGAGATGCGGTTGTGATTAAGGGCTTTTATCGTGCTAGTGAGTTGTTATGTTGGGATATGTCTGAGGCTTGGAATATTTCTCTGTGTTTTATTATTTCTTTGAAGTCTACGTAGCCTCCGCCGACAATTTTTAGTTTTGGCGTGATCGTGTTGTTTTTGATTTCTATGACGTTGTAGGAGTTTAGGAAGAATCCGCGTAGTCTTTCGCATGAGATGCTTCCGGCGTGGATTACTTGCATTTTCTCTATTTGCCATTTCCATGGTCTGTGGCGGTGTCCGCATAGGACTAGGTTTGCTTTGGTTTTTGTTAGGCTTCTTAGGACGTCTCCTGCGTCTATGATTGTGACTGGGTCTGCTCCTGTGTCTGGAACTGGGACTATGTGGTGGTGGATTGCCACGATTTTTGTGTGGTTTTTGTATTTTTTTAGTGTGTTTTCTAGCCACAGGTTTTGTCTGTGTCCTACTTCGCCGTCGTCTCTGTCTGGTCTTGCACTGCCTAGCACGATTATGACTGTGTTGTCGATTTCTGTTATTTGGTTGAATGGAAAATACTGTTTAAATAGCAAGTAGCCTGTTGCTCGGTAGTCGTGGTTTCCACTCACGTATATGATGTTTTTTGCTTTTAGTTGTTTGAGTTCTTTTGCTGCCTGTTTGAATTGGGATTGTATGCCGTCTTCTGTAAGGTCACCTGTTACGACTACTGCGTCAGGCGACATGGCATTGATATCTTTTATGGCTGTGCGGAATGTTTCCTGTTTGAACATGGGTCCACAGTGAATGTCTGAGATTTGAACGATCAACATGATTTTTTACTCCTCTAATATGTTGCAGATTTGGTTTTTGAGTTCGGGAAGTCTATCCTTAACGGTTTCCCAGACCAGTTCAAGTTTGTGTTGGAGATATGCATTATCTTTTTTCATAGATAATCCGGCATTTCCTTTTTTACTTCGTCGATTATGTACGGGTTTATGCTGCTGAAGATTCCGAGGTCCACTTTTCTTTTGAATATCTCGCTCAATTCATTTTCTACATGAATCAAGTCTAGAAGGCTCTTAGGCTTATTCTTATCAAACTCTATCGCCATGTCAACGTCGCTTTTGCCTTGTTGTTCCCCTCTGACGAATGAGCCGAATATGGCCAGAAATACTATGTCGTTTTCTTCGCGGGTTTTAACTAGCTTTTCTTCTAACCCCTTTTTCCTTAGTTGGGGAGGTAGATTTTTGATTTCTATCATTTCTGGACTCATAGCCCCGTATCAGTTTGTAGTTATATCTTTTATTTACCTATTCCTCTTTCAGGCTCTGTTAAGTCTTAGGGTGATGGGTGTTCCTGTTAACTGTCGGGTGATATAGGTTCCATTCAAAAGGTTTATCTGATCCTAAGTGCTTATGGAGTATCTGAACATGGATCCTATTCTCGGCTTCATTGGTGTAATCCTCGTTCTTGGTGGTCTCGTTATGTATTA
>JAOZHM010000175.1 GCA_026014845.1 Candidatus Bathyarchaeota archaeon | reverse complement strand
GTTAACGCAATCCAATGGTCTATAGGGCTCGAACTAGCGCTACTAATTAAGGATTCATGGAAAATCTTTATGACAACAGACCATCCAAACGGAGGTCCGTTCACTTCGTATCCAAGAATCATTGCTTGGCTCATGAGTAAAAAAGCCAGAGAAGCAACCCTGAAAAGGATTAACCCACGGGCAAGGAGCAGAAGTCTTCTTCCGTCAATCGAACGTGAATTGACCTTTAACGAACTTGCGATAATGACGAGGGCTGGACAAGCAAAAGCCTTGGGACTTAAAGGTAAGGGGCACCTAGGCATAGGGGCGGACGCGGACATAGCCATATACGACTTGAATCCAGAGATGACAGACCCTTCTCGAAAATATAAGACCCTAAGGAAAGCGTTCAAACAGGCCGCCTACACCATTAAAAGCGGAGAAATAGTTGCCAAGAACGGAGAAATACTAAAGCCTGTTGAAGGCGCCACCATGTGGCTCGACGTGCAAGTCTCCAACCCCATAGAAATAACCGATAAAATGAAAAAGAGATTCAGGGAATACTGGACTGTTGAATATGAAAATTATCCAGTAACAGAAAACTACCTTGAAGTCTCACATCCAATAACCGTAAAAGCAGATGTTTGAAATGATAAACCTTTATCCTATGAGGAAATTTAGGTTTCCAATAATAGCTGAATGCATAAACCCAGACATTTTCGAAGGCAAGAACCACAAAGAAATAGAAGAGTTGGAAATTTGGGAAGGAAACAAACAGAAAAGACTTGGAGAACTCTTCAAGGTTGAGGAAAACAGAAAAGAACAGCAGCAAGAAAAGGCAATCATAGCAATCTATGGAGATGTGAGCAAAGTTAGAAGAATAGGAGCGTACATGACGCGGGGAGAATTAACAATTAACGGAGACGTAGGCATGCACCTTGGCGAGGAAATGGAAGGCGGAAAAATAACTGTGCACGGGAACGTTGGAGGATGGGCTGGTTCAATGATGAAGGGCGGAACAATCGAAATCCACGGAAACACGAGCCACTATCTGAGCGGACCGTACCGCGGAACTGGCAGAGGCATGCGTGGAGGAAAAATAATCGTCTACGGAAACGTTGGAAACGAAGCAGGAGCTTACATGAGAAAGGGTCTAATCAAAATTTACGGCAATGCAGGTCAATTCGCTGGCTCAAGAATGCATAAGGGAACCATTTACGTTCATAACAATTGCGAAAGAAGAGTTGGAGCATGCATGACTGGCGGAAAAATAGTTGTAGGAGGATTCCTGGAATCTGTTCTGCCAACATTCACAATTGAAAGCATCAAAAAGAAGGTCAAAATTGAAGAAAACGAGATTGTCAAAGGCCCCTTGTATCTTTTTCTTGGAGACCTTACAGAAAATGGAAAAGGCAAACTTTATGTCTCAAAAGAAAAAAATCCCCAATTAAGCAATTTTGAGAAGCTTCTCTAAGCATGAGCTGGAGAGAAAACCTATTGAAAGGTGGATTAAGCGTAAACAGGTTGGCGTGGAAACTCCTAGAAAAACTACTTGAAAAACCAGATTATTACGGGATTAAGGTTGAAAAAACAAGTTCTGGAACAACTATTGTGGATGCTGGGATAAAGGCTAAAGCTGGATTTCAAGCTGGAAAAATCATAACGGAAATATGCATGGGCGGATGTGGAAAAGCAGAAATAACTCACAGAAAATACGGAAAACTTGAACTTCCATCAATATTCGTTTACACAGACCATCCAGTAATTGCAGCATTGGGTTCGCAGTATGCAGGCTGGCAGATAAAAGAGGGAGACTATTTCGCAATAGGTTCTGGACCAGCAAGAGCCCTTGCACTAAAGCCTAAGGAAATCTACGATAAAATTGGATATAGAGACGTTTTTGACAAGGCAGCCGTGGTTCTAGAAACCGATAAATTTCCCCCAGCAAAACTGTTAGAACGTTTCGCAAAGGAGTGTAACGTTTCTCCAGAAAACTTGGCAGTTATTTTGACTCCTACAGCCAGCATTGCAGGCGCAACACAAGTTTCGGGTAGAATAGTTGAAACTGGAATTCACAAACTTGACAAGCTTGGATTAGACCCAAATGTAATATTGTATGCTTGGGGATGTGCACCAATCTCTCCCATCCATCCAAAGTTTACAGAAGCAATGGCGAGGACAAACGATGCAATTCTCTATGGAGGAGTAGCCTACTATATCGTTGAATGTGAAGATGAAGAAGAACTGAAGCAAATAGTCAGTAAAGCTCCATCCAACGCCTCTAAAGCTTATGGGCGGCCCTTCATTGAAATCTTCAAGAAAGCAAACTACAACTTTTACAAAATCGACCCAAACCTCTTTGCACCAGCCATTTTGATTGTGAACAATGTGAAAACTGGTATGGTCTTCAGGGCTGGAGAAATTAATGTTGAAGCATTAGAGAAATCTTTAGGTCTTTAATTTCGATTCGCTTGCTTTAAGCTTTGGGATTACGTGTGGTTTTGTGAAAAATCTACCTATGAAGTCACTGAAACCGTGATTTCCAATTAAAGCAGCCATCAGAAAGCTTATTATGGTAACTTCACCGATGGCTTTGGGCAATATATAAACGAGGAATGTGAATGCGCCTCCACTTCCCAGGAAAAACGGCATTAGATAGGCAAAATAAGCATAAGTAAAGAGGCATTCTGGAATATAAGCCAAAAGAGTTGCTGGAACCGCAAAAAGGGATGAATACTGTCTCCTTCCTAAACCCAAACCTTTCGAGATAATTCCTGCAGTCAACCCCGTCAATCCTTTTCCCAGCGGCAAACCAAACAAGCCCAGCCATGAACCCATACCCATGGGACCAAACATTATTCCAGGCATTATTCCCACGGAAAGTCCTGAAATGAAGCCAGTTAAGGGGCCACCGTAAAATCCTGCAATGCAAGCGGCTACAAGAGAGAAGTCAAGGGCTATTCCGTAACCAAGATTTCCAGTATAATAGGAGATTGCAAACAGCACGTTTCCAAGAACACCCATCATTACCGTGAATGAAACTGTTTTCGCGTCCATGTTTTTCATCTCGATCTGTAGTATGAAAAGGTCTTATGGGTTATTATTTAAGAGTAACTACTCAAAAAAGAGTATAACTATTCCAAGAAAAAACTTGAAAAATAAATATATCCTACATGTATTTCTTTACGGGGGAAGCTCATTGTCGGAACCTCTAAAATTTTCTTCAAAGGAAGTTAAAGGGTGGCTTGAAAAAGAAACTGGTTCGATTTTTGTTCCAGTTCATGAAAAGGCTCAAAAACTAATTGATGAAATGAAAAAGGTTCTTGAGAATGTTGCAGATGTTTGTAAAGTGTTGTTAGAGAATAGCAGAAAAGAGATTGAGAAAAGAAGCAGGAAGACCTATGGTAAAGCTAGAGCGTTAAACAAGCTGGCACGTCTATTCGTTAAAAGAATACGGCAGATTGAAGTTCCAGACAAGGTCTCTTATGACAGCTTCCAAGATTTCGTCCAAGAAACTCGAAAAGCGTTTGTAGTAACCGAAGTTGACATTAGAAACTGGTTTCCGAGGATATCGCCTTTCTTCATCATGGACAGAAGAAAATTTCTGGGAGTTTTTGAAAAGGCAAAAGAATCGTTGAAGGAGCTTCAGAGTTTTCTGACAAAGGAGTATGTTAAAACTAAAACCTTAGAAGAAACATTCCAAATTATCGACAATCTTTTAGTTCTTCAAGGACAGCTGGCAGATTTAGAAGCCCATAGAAAGATAAACGAAAACGAAAAGGCTTCAATTGAAAAGGAAATGGGTGAAACGCAACAAAAAATAACGGATTTGAAAAATAGAGAGAGCTTGGCTCAACTGAATCAAATAGGCATGGAAATAGAAAAGCTGCGGAAGGAAGTAAAACATGATCTGCGGCATCTTCGAAAACCATTCATAAAATTTCAGTCACAAGTGTTCCGTAAAGGCGGTTTAACACCAGAACAGTTAGAGAAACTCAACCACTACATTGAAGATCCCTTCGATGCTTTTGCAGCAGAAAAAGTAGGATACCCGATGTTAAGGCGAATTCTCAAGAAGCTAGCTGGCTCCATGTCTGAGGGGAAACTGAAACTGAAGCGTGATAGAAAACGAAAAGCAGAACAAGACATAGACAGAATTCTTGGCAAGAACTCTTTAGATGCTCTTCATCAAAAATGCCGTGAGACAATAATTCGAAAAAAGCAACTTTCAACCTCAACCGAAACAGCAAAGATCAAAGAAAACCTTCTAAAGCTTCAGGAAGAGCTTAAGCAGTTAAAGAGAAAAGAGAAGCGGGTCGAATCGGAAGAAAATACTACGAAACGGAAATTGAACGAAACACAGGAGAGAATTCGTAATCAGAAAAAGGAAATAGAGAAAAACGTCTTTGATTTCATGGGAAAAAGAATCCTTATCGAAGTCTAAGGTGCAATAGTTGCAGACAAACCTCTCGCAAATCATCAAAAAAGCCCTAGAAGTCCAATGCAAAGATTTCAGTCGATTGGTTGAAGAAAGTGTGCAGCTACTTGCCAAAGAAAATGGGCAAGTTGGAAGCTTCAACATTGTGGGTAGACTTGCTGAAATCAAACCTTTTGGCCAAGCGATAGTAGTCAGCGATTTACATGGAGACTTGGAAAGCCTAATTCGAATCCTCAAAGAAACAAATTTCCTGCAGAAAATGAAACAGAACAACAAGACAATTCTAATCTTTCTTGGCGATTATGGCGATCGCGGCATTTACTCCGCTGAAGTCTATTATGTTGTCTTGAAGCTGAAGCTTCTATTTCCAGAGCAAGTGATTTTGATGCGTGGGAACCATGAGGGACCAGAAGATCTTCTGGCTTCTCCACACGATTTACCGATGCAGTTTCAAGCAAGATTCGGAGAAAAATGGAGAGAGGCATACTCAAAAATCCGAGAACTATTCAAACATCTCTATAACGCAGTGATTGTGGAAGAGCAATACCTAATGATTCATGGCGGCATACCACCACAAGCAAGAACATTAGAAGACTTAGCCTACGCTCACATCAAACATCCAAAACAAAGACTACTTGAAGACATGCTTTGGAGCGACCCAACCGAAACGATTAAGGGAGTATGTGAATCCCCAAGGGGTGCTGGAAAACTCTTCGGCGAAAACATAACAAATCAAGCGTTGAGGAGATTCAATGTCAAAGTTCTGATAAGGGGACACGAGCCCTGCAGAGACGGCTTCAAAATCAACCACAGAGGCAATATTTTGACGTTATTTTCACGGAAAGGACCGCCGTACTCCAATGTTTATGGCGCTTATTTGAATGTTGAACTTTCCCAAAAATTCGAAAACGCAGAGAAGCTGATACCCTTCATTTACACTTTTTAGAATGGCTTCCCCAGAAACTTTAAGAATATAGTTCCGTTAGCATTTTCATAGGTTAAAAGGCACAGAAGGTTTGTTTTTGAAAATTGGAATCTTAACACGAAATGAAAACTCTTGGAGTTCAACCCAACTTCGACAAGCACTAGCTAAACGAAATATTTCACACGTTTGCTTTGGATTCCCACAGCTAATCGCACGTGTCGGTTACAAACCATACTTGAATGTTAGCAACGTCAGAATTGCAGAAGAACTGGATGCCTTAATAATTCGCCCCATTGGTCGCGGCTCTTTGGAAGAAATAGTTTTCCGAATGGACGTCCTACACCGCCTTGAACGTTTAGGCTTATACGTCATAAACCCGCCTGAAGCCATTGAGCACTGCGTTGACAAATACGCTATTTTAGCAATTTTGGAAGATGATGGCATACCTGTTCCACGTACAGCAATAACCGAAAACGTTGGCGAAGCGTTAAAGGCTTTTCACGAGCTAGACGGAGACGTCATTGTTAAACCGATTTTCGGATCAAGAGGAATAGGGTCAACAAGAGTTACGAATTCAGAAGTTGCCGCCACAATTTTCAAAGCCATAACATTCTATCACGGCGTAATCTATATCCAAGAGTTTGTTCCCCACGGCTTTTCTGACATCCGCGCCTTTGTCATAGGCAACCGTGTTGTCGCGTCAATGAAACGTGTTGCAAACACTTGGAAAACAAATTACAGTCAAGGAGCCAAACCTGTTTCAATAAAACTTGACAAGACACTTGAGGAGATGGCTGTCAAATCAGCGAGTCTTATTGAATGCAAAATCGCTGGAGTAGACATTTTAGAAAGTTCCAGAGGGCCTCTTTTTGTTGAGGTTAACAGTCAACCTGGATGGAAAGGTCTGCAGTCAGTTACAAATTTTAACATTGCTGACGAAATTGTGGATTTCATCCTTTCAGAATTGAAGAAGTAAGTCATTTCTGGAAGCCAGTGATAGTGAAGATCAACGTTCGTAAAAGTCAACGCTTCAACTAAGAAAAGAAAAAAGGGATAGCAGGAAGAAGCTAGATATAGATTTCAAGCAAATTTCTTTTTAGCAGTATGTACATTACGATGGCACTGACAATGAATTCTGGAACAAGGTAAGTTGCATTATAAACAGCAGAGTAAGCAATAACATTCCAGCCTTCCCATGCATATTGTCCGAAGAAGATTACGCCGGATGTGAAATGACAGATGAATCGTCCAGCAATTCCTACTCCTACTCCCACAATTGGATGTTTTTTAAATGCGCCAGCAAGACCCAACGCACCGAAAGCCAGAGGATAGTCCAACAGAACTTGGGTGGGATAGTAGATTTCGCCGGAAATAGCCATATGCACCAGTCCGTAGATTAATCCAGCTTCTACTCCCCATCGAGGGCCTCGCCTTAACGCAAACCACAGTAAAGGCACCATGCTTGCTAGGGTTATGCTACCACCTTGAGGCAGTTTCAAGAAAGGAAGATACAGCTTGCTTATAATATAAAGCGCGTTTGCAAGGGCGATGAAAACAATAGCTTCTGCAAGTATTTTAGTATCGGCGACACTCATAAACGGTGTTTTTTTGTCCATTCTTTATTTTTCCCTCCGCCAGTATTATCTGGATCAGGTTCTACGGGTCGACGGTGTT
>JAOZHM010000020.1 GCA_026014845.1 Candidatus Bathyarchaeota archaeon | reverse complement strand
GCGCCTGTGGCTGAGACCGCTGAGAGGGCGCCACCTCCTCTAGCTGACCCGTCTAGTTTTGTTACGAGGATCGACCCTATTGGTGTTGCTTCGTTGAAGGCTTTTGCCTGAACCATTGCTTGTTGACCAATTGTTCCATCAATCACCATAATGATTTCGTCTGGTTTAATTTTCTTCTCAAGCAACTTCATCTCTTTAATTAGTTCTTTCTCTTCTTTGTGGCGACCGGCAGTGTCAAGAATTATTAAGTCTTTGTTCCTGAATTGTTTCAGCCCTTCTGAGGCTAGTTTAACAGGGTTTTTCGCCTTCGGGTTTCCATATAAAGGTATGTTTATTCTGTTTGTGAGCTGCTGGAGTTGTGCATAAGCGCCTGGCCGGTATGTGTCGGCACAGATCAAACCAGGTTTTAGTCCTCTTTTCTGGAAGTATCTTGCAAGTTTAGCAGCAGCCGTTGTTTTTCCAGACCCTTGGATGCCGACAAGCATTATTATTTTCCTTTTTTCTGGCTCTATCTTTATTGGAACTGGCTTTTCTCCGAGAAAGCGTGTTAGCTCTTCGTAAACGACTTTTACTACGTGTTCGCGTCTTGAAATGCCTGGAGGAACTTTTTCTTTTAATGCTCTGTTTTCTATTCGCTTGGAAATGTCGAGTACAAGTTTGACGTTTACATCTGCTTGAAGTAATGCCCTTTGTAGGTCTCGCACTAGTTCTTTAACTGCAGCCTCGTCAATAATCGAGGCTCTGAAAATCTTTCTTAAGGCTGCGTGAAGTGAAGAACCTAAATGTTCTAGTGCCATGGTTTCATCCAGATTTTAAGTCGTTTACGCCTTTAAATAGGTATTTAGGGTTTGGACTTCCATAAGCTTTTTACACCCCTTAGACTTTAAAGTGTTTGAGGATTGAGATTGAGTTCAGAAGTTAAGATTATAGAGAGAAAAGAGATTTCACGTGGTGCTGTCATGCTTTTCGGTTTTCCAGATGTTGGATTAGTTGGCGTCATTGCAGCTTCACATTTAATATCAGAGCTTAACATAAGCGAGGTGGCATATATGGATTCAAAGTTGCTGCCGCCCCTAATCGTTTTGCATAAGGGCTTGCCCCATTCGCCAATAAGGGTTTTTGGAAACCACGACATTCTTCTTGCTGTGTCTGAAACAGCCATATCAGCAGATACAATCTATCCCATAATGCATGCCTTAATTGATTGGGGAAGAAACAAAAATGTTAAGACAATGATTTCAATGAGCGGCATTCCCGTTCAAGACAGACAAGAAATTGAGAAGTTGAAGGTTTTTGCTGCAGCGTCTAGCCCAGAGATGTTGAAAACGGTTCAAGATAAAGGTGTACAAGTATTGAAGGAAGGGTATATGGTTGGTCCTCAAGCAATTATGATGCAGTACTGCGCTAACACAGGAATACCAGCCATTGCTCTGCTTGCACAGTGTTTCTTCAACTATCCGGATCCAGAAGCTGCAGCGGAATTGTTGAAGGAATTGGCAAACATTGTGGGAGTGAAAGTGGACATTTCGAAGCTTTTGGAGAAGGGTGAGGAAATCCGTTTGAGGGCTAGAGATGTGATGAGGCGAACTCAACAAGAAATGTCAAAGATGAAGAAAACACAAGAGTACGACATACCAATGTACGTGTCTTAGGGTGGTGTTGAAATGTCAACCAGAAGAAAGCGTTCAATCTTCGAAATCATCAACGAATACTTTGAGAATTTACAGGAACGAACTGAAAGATTTAGAGAAGCGTTAATTGAAAAGCCAAGCTGGAACCGTAGAGCCTGCACAATGGAACCGCTACAGAACATAATGGTGACACCGACGGAGGTGATAGTTACTGTCGATTTACCGTACGCAGAAGAGAACACAATAAGCGTTAAACCCATCGGCGGAGACACCATCGAGATATTGGCAAAGATGAAACGAAAAATACGATTTGACGACTTCGGCATAACCCACTACAAAGGTAAATTTGAAACACTCTATTGTCAAACACGCATCCCATTACCCGTATACATGGATAAAATGGAACTTCGCTTCAAGAAGGGAATTTTGGAGATTCACCTACTCCGGAAGCATGAACATGAAATTCCTATAGAGTAGGTTGGGAGCCTCAGCGCTGGGTTTACATTGTCCTCACAAATCAGATTGCTCTTTTTGCATCATC
>JAOZHM010000174.1 GCA_026014845.1 Candidatus Bathyarchaeota archaeon | reverse complement strand
TCTCCTAAAGACACCAGCAACTTCTTAACTTGCGGAATTGTGAGATTCTTTTCTGTTATCGCTTTTTTCGCCATTTTCAATCAACTTTTATAAGGTTCTAAATGTTCAGGTCTAACAATAATCTCTTTGACAGCTTTTCCTTGTGTAACACTCAAAACGTAGCTTCTTCCACGTTTTTCAATCACCGTGCCGACTTTGCCGTGATAACGCCTATGAGGCATACCCTTTTGGACACTTGGCTCTATCTTAATGACTACACGGTTTCCAGGCTTGTATTCATAAAGCAGTTTGCTTAGTCTCATTTTACCCCTTTCTCTCGGCTTCTTTCTCAGAAGATGACGCGTTCCTGCACGAAAACCCTTGGATTTCCTCATTTCCTCTACCTCTTAACTCTTCATAAACACGTTCAAAACATCAAGCTCTATGGGCTCCGCTTTGTTTTTGAGAATTTGTGAAACACTGGGTTTGGTTCTTCCATCATCAGCAGTCACCAATTCCTTAACATATAGCCCTCCTTGACAACGTATTCTCACTTCAGCCTTTTTAGGCGACAACTTCTTTACCTTAACCTCGTATATGTACCTTTCTCGTGTTAGGTCCGCCCGTCTGTGCAAGACACGTGTTGGGGTTCTTTGCTTGATCACAGTGTTTGTCAGTTTTTCCTCTAGAAGACGCAGGTTTCCAGCTGTGATTTTGTTTTCGAACTTTATAATGACACGATATTCTTTTTGTGCTGACTCCGCCTTTTTCAACTTTCTAACAACGTCTCTATCTGCGGAACATAGATTTGAAACCTTAACTTTCCCTTTGGCATAAGCATTTACAGCCTTCTCTAGCTTTTTAAGGTCTAAAAACCGCTTCTTTGGCTTTGTAATTTCTATCACGAAAGGTCTGCCATTACCCAGCATCCGAGCGTCAATGTCTTCTCTTCCTGAAGCATGAAATGAGCCTTCAACACCATCTGTAGCATCCAGAAAAGGCTGCTCGATTATTTCTTCTACTGATTCTGGATACGTTTTTCCAGTCCAGTTGCATTTTTCACAGCCTCTTCCCCTGCAGTTGGAACACAGCCATTTTGATTGTGGTATGCCTCTAACCAGTTTTCTATAACGTCCAGCCACGTATAGCGGATTCACCTGAAGCCTTATCTCTTCCGTCAGCGGATTGACAAGCACAACCACTTCAGGTTTTTGGTACTCCACGGTTTTTCCGTTGTGTTCTGCAATTTTTTTTCCTATTATTCGTCCAAACTCGTTTCGCATGCTTTCGCCATAGCACACTTCGAATTCAGCCTTGAACTCATCTTCACGTTCTTCAACCACGACGGGAAGTTGTATGCCCACCAAAAAGTTGCTGTATTCATAGTCCTTAAGCTTGTCTAGAGCTTTTTCTGCAAGTTCGGCAACAACCTTAAATTTGTCTTCGCATAGGAAGCAGCTTTTTGGGAGACGCTTTCTTGGAATACGCTTTTTCATTCTATGCAGCATTTCTTTTGCTGTCTCGAAAAAACCATTTGTCGCAAGAATTTTAAGAGTTCTTATGCTCTCCTTGTTTTTGGAAAAGGCAAGCGTGTGAGCCTCCAGCATCAAAATAGTTTTTATCGCTTTTCCTCTTTCATGGTTTTCCATGCCATGCCCGAGCAGTGCAAACTGTCTTCCTAAGCAATGATGGCATAGAGGATGCTTTTCAAGCATCTTCAAAGCTTTTTTCAGAATACTCATGACGCCATTCCCTATTTACCCTACGATTAAAGTTACTTGAAATCTAGTGGCATTCCCTTCTTGAAAAAGGGTAGTTTCTTTTTTCTCCGTAGAGTTTTTAGCATCCGACGCATCATGGAGTATTGTTTCAGAAGTTCCTTCACTTCTTTTTCGTTTGTTCCAGAGCCTCTTGCCACTCGTCTTATTCTTGAAGCGTTAAGAACTTTCGGGTTCTCCTTTTCTTTTGGCGTCATGGATTGAATTATTACCCGCCACTTCTCTAAGTGGTCTTCAGCCATTTCCAACTGTTCTTCTGGTATGTTGTAAGACATGCCTGGAAGCATTTTTAGAAGTTTTCGGAAGGACCCCATCCCCTTTACTGCTTCAAACTGTTCATACATGTCTGTCAGTGTGAATTTACCGCTTAAGATAGCCTTAGCCTTTTTTTCTGGAACCTTTATCTCGGCTTCATGTACCTTCTCAAGTAGGGTTTCCAGATCACCCATGCCTAGTAGTCTACCCACGAAACGAGAAGGATTAAAAGATTCAATGTCTTGTATTTTTTCTCCTGTGCTGATGAATTTTATGGGGGCGCCTGTGGCTGAGACCGCTGAGAGGGCGCCACCTCCTCTAGCTGACCCGTCTAGTTTTGTTACGAGGATCGACCCTATTGGTGTTGCTTCGTTGAAGGCTTTTGCCTGAACCATTGCTTGTTGAC
>JAOZHM010000173.1 GCA_026014845.1 Candidatus Bathyarchaeota archaeon | reverse complement strand
ATACGAAGACTTCAAAGCCATCTTCACCAGTATACCCAGTCCTAGAGATTATAACTTCCACGTCCGTTAAACGTGAATTTCGGCACTTGAATCTTCCAATTTCACCTAAATCTGCTCCAGAAATTTTCTGAAGAGCCTTCTCAGCGTTCGGACCCTGAACCGCGAACATTGCTACATTATCCGAAACATCTTCGATTTTTACATCAAAGCCTTCAGCGTTTTTAGTTATCCAGTTGTAATCCTTTTCTCTGTTACTCGCGTTAAAGACTACCAGAAACTTTTCTGTCTCTAATCGGTATACAACGAAATCGTCTATTATACCACCATTTACATTGCACATAACTGAATATTGAGCACCATTAGGTAGTACCACGGAAATATTGTTTGTTATGACGTAATTTAGGAAGTTTTCGGAGTCTTCACCAGTGATTGAAACGCGCCCCATATGCGAGATGTCGAAGATGCCAACGCTGTTTCTCACCGCTAAATGTTCCGGGATTATTCCCTTATACCATAAGGGCATTTCAAAACCAGCAAAAACAGTTGTTTTCGCTGTTTTCTTGTGCACTCTATAAAGTTGGGTTCTACCTGTTTTCTCTGTCAAATTTCTGTTCCTCAGATTATTTTGCAGGTTTTACTTCAACATCTAATGGTACGAGTGCAAGTTTTTTGCCGCATTTAGGGCATTTCCCATTGCATTGTTGCATAATTTCGTCTGGCGGCTTAAGGTCATCGCCTTCATATAATACGTAGCCACATTTTTGACATACAACACGTTGCGGCACAGTGTTACACTCCATTAACAGTGAATGAAGTAAATGATCATGATGTATTTATTGGTTGCTAATCTAGGAAGTTGCCCCCACTTGCTTTCACAGAAACTTTTAATTTTACCTATAGAATTTATTTCTGAGAAGTCGTTCCTATGCCTGTAGAATGTGCACTAAGATGGAAAAGTATACGCTGATTATTACGGAGAAGCCGGATGCTGCACAGAGGATAGCTTCAGCGCTTAATGAGAAGGGAAAAGTGGAAAGAAAGGAAAATAATGGAGTGCCGTATTATGTGGCTAAAAGAGATAAGGAAATAGTTGTTGTTCCAGCTTTGGGACATTTATATACGGTTGCTGAAGAAAGAAAGGGAAGAAATTATTATCCAGTTTTCAATTTCAGATGGGTGCCAAGATATGCTGCTGAAAGAGGAGCAAACCAAATTCGAACATGGATTGAAACCATCTCAAAACTTGCGAAAGACGCAGACATGTTTGTTGATGCATGTGATTATGACATTGAAGGAAGCGTAATTGGATATTGCATACTGAAATATGCGTGCGGCAACAAAGAAAGCGTCTCTAAACGTATGAAATATTCCACCCTTACTAAGGAGGAACTGGAGAAATCGTACGCTGAATTGCGGCCACACTTGGATTTTGCACTCATAGAGGCTGGAGGCACAAGACACGAGGTTGATTGGCTTTATGGTGTAAACCTTTCACGAGCCTTAACGATATCGGCAAGGAATTGGAGTGGAAAATATGCTACTCTAAGCACGGGAAGAGTGCAAGGTCCAACCCTAAAGTTTCTCGTTTCAAGGGAGAAATCCATCAGAAGTTTTGTACCCACACCTTACTGGGAAATAAAAGCAGAGGTCGAAATAAACGGATCAGTTTTTGAAGCAGAATATGAGAAACAGAAAATCGAAATCAAGACCGAAGCGGACACCATTTTAAATGCATGTAAAAGAAAGAATGGGCAAGTTGAAAAAATCGATGTTAAACGATTCAAACAGAATCCACCCGTGCCCTTTGATTTGGGTACTCTACAAAGCGAAGCCTATGGCTTTTTTGGTTATACGCCGAGACGCACATCGTTCATCGCTCAACGTCTCTATCTAGAAGCCTTGATCTCCTATCCAAGAACAAGCAGTCAAAAACTCCCACCAGAAATAAACTATGAGGCAATACTAAACAAACTAAGCAAAGTCCCCAAATACAAAAAGCTCGCAAAAGAGCTTCTCTCAAAACCAGAATTGAAACCTATAGAAGGAAAAAAGAAAGATCCAGCACATCCTGCGATCTACCCGACTGGAAAACTGCCTGAAAGAGATTTAGATGATTCGGAAAAGAAAGTTCTCGATCTTGTTGTAAGAAGATTTATGGCTGTTTTCAGCGAACCAGCGACAAAACAGAGCATGAAAGTTTGCATTAATGTTAATGAGCACCACTTCTACTTAAGGGGAAGACAAACATTAAAGGAAGGTTGGCTACGCTTCTATAGACCATACGTGAGATTAGAAGAAGTTCTTTTGCCCCCGATAGAAGAAGGACAAACAATCAAAGTTAAAGAAGTGATTTCAGAGGATAAATTCACTAAACCGCCGCCACGATATAATCCTAGCAGTCTCCTCAAAAAAATGGAAGAGACTGAAATTGGGACGAAAGCGACAAGGGCGAATATTATACAGACACTTCATGATAGGAAGTATGTTCGAGAAGAAAGAATGGTAGTGACGAATTTAGGCTTTGATGTTATGGAAGTTCTTGAAAAATATTGTCCACCCGTTGTTTCAATAAAATTGACAAGTGAACTTGAGGAACGGATGGATAAGATACAAGCCAAAAGAGAAAAAAGGGAAAACGTGTTAGTGGATGCCGTTGAAATCCTTAAGCCAGTAGTACAGGAGTTAAAAGAGAAAGAGAAAATAATTGGCGAACAGTTGAGCAACGCTATAAAAAGGGCTAGGCTGGAAGAGAGGATAATTGGCACATGCCCAGTTTGTGGCACAGGCAAGCTCATGATACTCTACTCGAGGAAAACTGGTAAACGTTTCATTGGCTGTACGAACTATTTCAAAGGGAAATGTGAGACGTCATTTCCACTCCCACAAAAAGGGTCGGTTAGACCGCTTGGAAGGAACTGTCGTGGATGCGGTTGGCCTACAGTTCAGGTTCGGATAAAAGGAAAACGCCCATGGACGCTGTGTTTCAATCCGGATTGCCCATTAAAAAAGGAGAGGAGAAAAAGAATTGAAATGCGTAATATGCGGTAGGGAGGCTGGCGAAAAAGGTTACTGCGAACTACATGCGAAGGCTTATGAAAGCATTGATAAAAAATATGATGAATGGAAAAAGGCATTAGAAATCTCTTGGAAAGAGTATTTAAGTGAGATTGTTAAGAATCCACTAACAGGAGAATGGGCTAAGGAAGTGGCGGAGCATTTAATTAAAAGTGGTGAAAAACAAGGTGTCACGCAAGGTTAAGAGAAGAATATCATCATTGTCCTATTCCATAAACAGATTCTATAGAAAAATTTCAACAACAAAGCCTTCCACTATAGTTCTTTCAGCCATTGCCATGGCTGCAGCCATATTTCTGTTCGGAGGAGGCCTTTACGATGTAATAAATAGGCCACTTCCATCAGCTTACGTGGAGCTCCCTGGCGGTGGACGGTTCATTTTTCTTTATCCGCAACTATCGGAACAATTCATAACCGACAGTATCATCGCCATGACTCTCTATTCGCTGGGCATCATCGGAGCAATAGCCATATATCAAAGCACAAAATATGCTTACAAGCCAAGACAAGCCTACCTGATGTTTCTGATAGGTGCAGTTTTCCTAATTATGGCATACATATTCCTTGAAACCACAATACAGATAAAAATGGGCCAGTGAAAGCTTTACCAAGGATTACTTTTCAGACCCAGTTTATATGCTGCAAAATTCGTTAACAAGTGTATGGGAAGAGTTACAATTAAAACAGCAACTAGAAGCTCCCAAGACAGCGTGTGTAAACAAATTGGAAGAGAAAACAGAATCGCACCTATTATAAAACCAACTTGATCAACAACAGGCAACAAGTCACCAGGAGATAGCCCAAGCCTTCTCTTTGCAAAGGCTGCAGTTAAATCTCCGAATAAAGCTCCTAAAGATAGCAATAAGCCAAATACGATAGGATAATCGAAAAATACACTTTCTACAAAACCAACAGCCGTTCCAACAGCCAATCCAGAAAAGAAGCCTCGAAAAGTTTTGTTCTTCCCAAAAATCGGCTTTCCATCAAAAAATTTTTTCCCGAAGTCCAGAGGAAGACTTCCACCAGTGATTACTGGTACAGCGTTGGCACAGTATGCCGGAAATATAAATGTTAACGCTTCAATGACTAGTCGTGCTAGTTCCATTTTTACACAACCATTAGTGAATTAAATATTCATGTATTCCTGTCTCTTCTATTTTTAAGTGGCAAGTTGAGGGCAGCGTTTTTTTGGGGGTTTTTTCCAAGATCGCTCTGATTATTTGTGGATTCTCGGTAGGTTTCATAGCGATGATAATATCTGCCCAGAATCTTAAAACTCTAGTAGCTACGGGTTCTATGCTTACGAGGGCTTCGTTGAAAACGCTTCGCACTTGACTTGTTGTTAAAACTACGATTTTATGGGTTTTGGCAATTTGTGCTAAACACGCCATTTGTCTGTTCAGTTCACGGTTTAGTTCGAATGTTTTTTCAGGATGCTCTGCAACTTCGGCGCGATAAAGAGATGTGAGAGTGTCAATGACTACGAGTCCGAAGCTTTTAGTTATGTAATCTGTCAGTCGGTCTATGACTATTGTTTGCTCGCTAAAATTGTTTGGTTTCATTAAAATTATCAACTCTGAAATATTTTGGAATTCTTTTAAGGCAATTTGGGAAAGCCTTTGCGCCGAAAATGTGCCGTCACAATCCACAAACAATGTTTTGTATTTTTGCCTTGCACAGTTGACTGCGCACTGCATAGCCAAGGTCGTTTTCCCAGTTTCCGCTTCGCCATAAACTAAGCTGACTTTTCGGTTTGGAATACCACCTTCCAGAATTTCATCAATCGTTTTGCAGCCTGTTGGAATATTTTGTAGCACAGCTATGCACATCAACGAATATAAAGAGCGAAACTAATATTTTGTTTTATGCTATAAAGATAATACAGATAGGAAAGCAATATGAAAGCGAAGATAGCTGTGGCAACGGTTTCAGGAAAAGCCTATTACTTAATAGTTAGTGAGTTGAAAAAGAAGAATGTGCCGTTTTTGAGTCTAACCCCAAATGAACGCGTTCCCATAGAGGTTAAGGTTGTTATAACCACGGAAGAGGAGCGACCTCTCATAAAACATGAGAAAGTTCTAACCCTAAAAGGAGAAATGGAGCCTGAATTGCTAATAAATCAAGCAATGCGAATTGCCCAGGGAAAAGAACGTTATGAAAGAATAGTTATCGGCGTAGATCCCGGCGAAGTTTTCGGATTAGCAGTTTTAGCAGATGGTAAGGTTGTTGAAACAGGAAATTGTTTCGGTATTG
Source organism: Candidatus Bathyarchaeota archaeon (assembly GCA_026014845.1). GTDB lineage: Archaea > Thermoproteota > Bathyarchaeia > Bathyarchaeales > Bathycorpusculaceae > SOJA01. The sequence goes on along the minus strand of JAOZHM010000173.1, from coordinate 2,273 downwards.
AAGAAACATTAGATAAGATAAAAAGTATTCTTGAAAACTTCAAAAGCGATCCTGTAACGTCTATTTTGGTGAAAATCGGCGACGGAGTCCCGAAATATAAAGATAAAATTTTGCGGGCTTTAGACGAAATACTGCCTTCAAACGTGGTGTTGCAGAGCGTGAGAGAGGCAGGAACCAATCGCTACATAAGTGAGAGTAAACATAGAAGAGGATTAAGGGATATCGTTTCAGCTATGAAAATCGCTGGAAGAAACGGTCATACATTTACACGGAGGAAAAACAATGAATCGAACAATTGAAAGCGGAAAAACACTATTGATTGACGGCCCAGCTTCTGCTTCAGTGGTTTCAGGCAAAGTAGAAGTGTTTGGTGCCAGATTGAGAAACATGAGGAAGATCGTGGTAAGAGAAGGAAAAAGGCTGCCTTTTGCTGTTAAGGAAACAGCCACGTTTGACATTTCAGTGGGAGAAAGCACAAACGTCGAGGAGGTAGATGGAGACACCATTCCATCCTCATGGCTTCAGGCATTCGAAGAGTTGTTAAACTCTCAAGTTAGACCCTTTACTGCAATGGTGATTGGCGCTGTTGATTCTGGAAAGACAGGCTTCTCTACGTTCCTGATTAACAAATTGCTTAATGAAGGACAGAAGGTAGCGATTCTGGATGGAGACTTAGGTCAGTCTGATATTGGTCCCCCTTGCAGTGTTTCTTATGCCTTTGTAACTAAACCATTAACGGACTTGTTTGGCTTACAAGCAAAAAATGCTTTTTTTATTGGTTTCACTTCGCCAAGCAGAGCCGTCAACAAGGTGCTAGAAGGCCTGGTCTCATCAAAACAGAAGATTTTTAGCGATAATCCAGATTTCGTCATTGTGAATACTGACGGTTGGGTTGAAGGAGAAGACGCCGTTAAGTACAAGCTTCAACTCGCCGAGAAGCTCAACCCCAACATCATTTTATGTATACAACAAAAAGATGAATTGACATCTCTTTTAGAAGCCCTTCAAAAGTTCAGAAAAGTAAGTATAGATTCACCCTCAGCCATAAGGCAAAGGACTACAGAAAAACGCAGAAGTTTGCGGGAACTTGGATATGTAAAATATTTGAGAAACGCCAAGGTTAGAACTATTCCTCTAAGTTGGTTGAAAATCGAAGAAGATGAGTTAATTGGCCTAGGGAGGAACTATGGAAACATGGCACAGGCAGGAAAAATCTATGGTCTTCTGGGAATGAAACCGTTGCATCTTGCAGAATTGTGCAATAAAATCTGCATAGTTATTGGTAAAAGACGTTGGATAGATTCGGAAAACATTAAGAATGTGGAAGAAATCACAAAGAAGAAGGTTGTAGTGGTTCACAAGGGTGAGGAAAAGGGCTTGCTTATGGCTTTATACGATGATGAACGGAATTTCCTCGGAATAGGTTCTCTTCGAGAAATTGATTACAGAAGGAACGTCATGAAAATCTATACACCTGTCTCCGAAAAAATTTCGATAGTCACTATGGGAAGAGTTAAACTGGATGAGAACTTGAAGGAAACTCCGATTTTCACAGAAGAAAACCAGTCAGACTTTAAAACGTTTAGAAACCTATTTTAAGGAATCCATCTTGGAAAGCTCACTCTGACCTAAGGAGAAAATCGCTGTAGATTTTCTATGCTCCAGTCATTTATTATCCTAAACATGCCTTGATGGACAAAGCACGTTCACCGGGCATTGTTTACATAAGGGATTTCTAGCCTTGCAATGTGTTCTACCCAGCAAAATCAGTAAAATATGAATCGATAAGTAGTCTTTTGGGTCGTAGAGTTCTTGAAGTGATTTGCGAATGGCTTCATAGTCTCCGTTCTTTGGCGCTAGACCTAATCGTTTTGATACGCGATTAACATGAGTGTCCACAGGGATTGTGGGTGTTTCTGCGCAGAAGAGTAAGACAACGTCGGCTGTTTTTGGTCCAACTCCTGGAAGTTGTAGAAGAGCTTTCCTTGCTTCTTCGAAGGGCATTGACAGTACTTGTGTTAAGTCTCCCTGATAATTTTCGATGATGATTTCTGAAACTTGTTTTATTGTTTTGGCTTTGTTCCTGTACAAGCCAGCCACTTTCAAGCATTCTTCAATTTTGTTTGTTTCAGCGTTCGCTAATGCTTCGGGTGTTATTTGGAACTGCTTCGAAAGGTTTTCGAAGGCTTTGGCTGTGTTTTTGCCTGCTGTGTTTTGCGAAATTATCGTTACGATTAATGTTTTGAAGGGATTCCTATTTGAGGTTATCGATT
>JAOZHM010000172.1 GCA_026014845.1 Candidatus Bathyarchaeota archaeon | reverse complement strand
TAGCTCATGGAAACACACCAAGTATCACAAGAAATTTAGAGTCTCCATAGACAGCTCACCAACCAAATCAGAGCAGCACCCTATTTAGTAAGCAATTTAAACCTCTCTCCAACACATAAAATGACTACCCCCTATAATTTTCAGCATTCACCGATGTTTGGAACCCAATAGACCCCGGTAACTCGCGCGCGCGCGCGCTTCAAGAAAAAAAAGGGGAGTGTGCGGGAGACATCGCCACCGACATTAATAATAGCAATAACCCCATAGTTTTTCCCTTATCTACATACTATTTGCGTTTCCTAAAGTAGATCAGGTTGTCTTTTTGGCATACGTATTCAAGTCCGACTTCAAGCAAGGCTTTAATCTCATCTTGTGTTTTTGCAGTTTTAACGTGGAATTCATTGTTTTCTGTGTGGAAGAGTGCACATTCAGAAGTGCCTTTTCTCACTCAGATAATACTTGGGCTAGAGAGTGCAAACTTTGCACGTGTGAACTAATTATGCTCTAGCGTTCTGTTAGACTAAACTATCCAACCCAATAACCCATGAGGAAGGAAAAACTATTGACGTTCATAGACAGGCTCAAGACAGAATTCTCATTCATCAAAGGCAACTACGCCATTCTCGTCACAAGCTGGATTCTAATAGACTTCGCCATGGAACTCCCAGCAACCTACTACGCACTCTACGTTCTCGAGCTAGGTGCCACCGAAAACAACCGTCGGCATGATAGGACTCTTCTCATTCCTAGCCTTAGCTTCAATGCAGTTTCCAGGCGGTTATCTAGCAGACAAATTCGGCAGAAAATGGCTCATCTCCTCCATGACCTTCGGAGTAGCACTCTGCTACATATTCTACGCAATAGCCCCCTCATGGCGCCTCATCTTAATCGGCGCAGTACTAATGAGCTTCCTTTATTCTAACGCTAATAATGGTCCATGAACCGGAAAAAAGAGAACAATAAGCGTACACAACTAATTTGGACAAAAAAAGGACTTTGCGCTTTAATATCTGACGCAAACTTTGCCTCCCAATTCTTCCACTACGGTTTTCAGTTTTTCTATCGCTTGTTTTATTTCACTATCTACTAGTTTTTGCCAACCCTTAGGGCCGTCAGGAACTCTCACTTCAATGGTGAAACAGTACTTTCGGCTCATAATCCAATGTCTCCTCGATCTCAGTTTGCAAAAAGGGTGTTGTATAGCATATTTAATACATATGAATCAAAACTATGGATTATACGTATTTGAAAGTCAGATTCTGAATATTGCTTTTAAGCGAATCCTGCAAAGTGACATTTGGAAACTTCATTCCTTTTTTCAGCAGATTTTGCCTATCGCTCCGTAAAAGCAAATTCGCAACCACGTTCAAGAATCTCTTAACTTCACTTGGCTTGCAGCTTTAATTGTGCTTAAGATGATGTTTGCTTGAACTTCTCTCAGCTTACCACTGGCCTCTTTTGTACGTGTTTGTATCCACATTCGCATTTGAAGCCTATTATGCTTCCGCTGTGTCTTATTTCGTTCCACTTTCTGGACGTGCACCGAGTGTTATTTTTGTGAATTCTCCACAGCAGTCTTGCTTCGTTGAGTGTTAATGGAGCGTAATGTTTTGCTGATGTGAAATACCAAGCAGCATAGACTGTGAAGCAAGTCCACATTGTGGGCATCAGTATTTCTAACATGTTTTTTCACCATGTGTATTTATGTTCTACACGTATACAATGTGTCCTTTTGCGGACATGTCTAAACTAGAAATATTCTATCTTAAGATATAAGCATTATCTCTAATTCCGAATTCGACAAAACATCATTAAAACTGTTGAAGAACATCCTTCTTTTCAATAATATGACCACAATAGTAACACTTCAGCAGAAGCGGGTCCTCACCTTCAACATAGAACTTAGGTTTTACAGGTTCATTACTGTTGCTTATACACGCCGGATTCGTGCACTTAATAATGTTCTCGATGAGATTCGGCAGCTTAACCCTCTGCTTATCCACAACCTTATAATTCCGAATAATGTTTATTGTCGCATGAGGCGCAAGCAAAGCTATCTTATGCACCTCTTGCAGGTTTAACTCTCTACCATCAATCTTCACTATATCTTTCCTCTTGAAAAGCTTACTCGGAACATTAATCGCAATAGTAATAACCTTTTTCTCCCGTCTAGTAATCCCCAAAATCTTCGCCACATCCAATGCATGTCCACCTGTGATGTGATCAATAACCGTGCCATTCCTAATTTTAGAAACATACAACACTGTTTCACTCATCGTGATTTCCTCCAGAAGGCTATTACCCAAACATGGATAAAAGATTTTAACCTCTACAGCTTAGGACACCTTTAATCATACGGTGCAACGACGTAGAAATGAATCACGAGTTAGTTAACACGATAAGACATATTAAAAGCAAATAGATGCATGCGCTCCAAGGAGGATGGCGGAATGGCTGCTGAGAGAACGATGAGATTCAAAAGCTTCTCATTGTTAAACGTCTCTAAACTTGCTGAAGGACTGAAAGATGTCCCCAACATATCCCTTCTTTGGCTCCAATAGTAGATTTCACGTCAGG
>JAOZHM010000171.1 GCA_026014845.1 Candidatus Bathyarchaeota archaeon | reverse complement strand
CGTTTGTTGTGGTGTTTAAACATAAAGATGTGGAGGTCAGCCTTTTCAAGGGAGGTAGAGTGCTAATAAGAAACGTCAACAGCGAAAAAGAAGCTTTAGACATCTACAAGAGCATTATGAAACACTTAGAAGCTGAGATGAAGTAATAGTTTACTCTGGAGTGAACATCGCATAAACAGCATTCCTGACAATTCCTCCAGTCTGTACTAGCGGCATACACTTCAGAGTTGAGCAGGCGATTCTTAGCGCGCGCTACAAGAAAGAAATTGGAGACTCACGCTCACAGTCTTGGTGGAGTTTACCTAGAATAAGGGTCTTGACAGCGTTTTTAAAAGAAACGAGCTTCAAGTGAAAGACAGGAGTCTGGCATAGAGATTCGAACCATAATAAGCAAGCTTCTTTATACATGGAGTTCCTTTCCGCGAGTTCTGCTGCTCTCCCCAAATATTCAAAACCCGATGGAGGAAAGAAGTCTGCAGCTTGTTTGAGCAGTTCGATAGCTTCCTCAATCCTCTCTCTTCTTTCCAGATGCATTGCTTGAGCGAACCGAATTTTAGAAGATACAACCACATCCGGTTGAAATTGAGCTAAGTACGGCTGAGCTCTATAAACGAGAGCCATTAAGCCATATTTCTTCACCAATTGTGATAACTTCTTCAGAATCATGATTCAATCAAAAACTCCACTGCGAGCAAGTAGCGCCAGCAATTGATTTGAGCATTATTTTATTCGCAACTTTTCTATCGCTTTATCGCTTAACTTTGACACGGTTATTGATCTATTCATTTTTTCCATGCCGAACTTCACCACAGTTTCATTTTCTTCTGAATCTGAATACTGAGCAGTTAATGCGGCTGCCGTTTCTATTGCTTCTTCTGTTTTAGGACCTTGAAGTAGGGTTATGGGACTACCACAATCTGGAACTTCAAAATGGTAATCATCACCATCTTTTAAGTCTCCCAGTCGCTTGTTCTCGTCTTTATTCCTGCCAACGATTATCTTGTTTTTCTTAAACCTGAAATGTCTACCAATCTTCAAGAGAAGGATGTCTTTCATCTTTATTCTTTTCTTATGTTCAAACAAATCTCTGACTTTATCCGCAAATTCCTTGTAAGTTAACAAACAACCGCCTGATGGACAAGGACAATCATTTATTTTATGGCTTTTTGCCAGTTCTAATTGTCTCTTTCTGGATCTACCTCTAAAATCCAATAATTTTTCTCTATCGACCCAACCTTTCTTTTCAGCTTCCGTTTTTGGCAACAATTTAGCAGAAAGAGGTCTAAGGATCTTGCCCTTTAACCCAGCCTCGGTTTCTATTATATCTAAAGCCTTTCTATGTTGAGACATCGGTCTTTCATCTAAGACTTCTCCAGTAAAAATGAACGAGGCTCCTATCTCTTCGGCATACTTCTTTGCCTTGTTTAACATGAATATTCTACAATCGATGCATGGATTCATGTTTTTTCCATAACCATACTTTGGTTTCTTAACAACTTTCAAATAGTCTTCACCAGAGTTGATCATCTTGATTGGTATCTTGAGTTGTCTCGCGATTCCTATTGCTCCACAACCGCCTCTCCCACACAGACAAAATGGGGAAGTGAAGTTTAACGCAACAGCTTCTATACCCTGGTCTAAGATTAACTTCAAAGCTAGAGTACTATCCAGTCCACCGGACAACAATGCCAAAGCTTTCATACTTTTTCACTCCGCCAATTGTTACACTAATCACAGACACCTCATAAATACTTGTTACTAGGTTCCCCACTGGCGTGCACTCTAGTCCAGCAACTTCGCGCGCGCTGAATTTTTATAGTTACCCTGAAACAGCGAAAGTAACCAAAATAGGCGCGCGCTAGAGTCCTTTTTGTGGCATATGTTTTTTAGGCGCTCGAGAACTATCAATTTGAGGGGTTTCATGCTCTCACCGAGTGTTAAATTGAAGATTAAGAAGATTAGTTTGCGTAAGAAAAGTGTGAAGGTCACAGAAGAGCTCATAGCAACTGAGGTTCCAGTTAATATTTACGTGAATGGTCAACATGTGGCTACTCTGTTTTCTTTACCAGCGCAATTAAAAGAGTTAGGTGTTGGATGGCTTCTTAGCCAAGCCATAGTAAAATCGATTGAAGAAATAATCGGCGTCCAAGTGAAAGAGAACAATGTAAAAGTGAAATGCAGCAGAAAGCTCGAAACTCGGATAAAAGCAGTTAAAACCATCAAAATAGTGCATTCCTCCTGCGGGTCAACAGGTGAAGACTTTCTTTTCCTAAGCGACCGAATGATCAGACCCTTTGTCGACTCTGATTACATGGTTGAGGCGAAAGAAATTCCTGGATTTGTGAGAGTTCTCAACGAAAAATCTGCCTTGTTTAAATTGACTGGGGGTACACACTCAGCGGCGATTTTTTATAAGGAAAAATTGGTTGCATTCGCAGAAGATGTTGGAAGACATAATGCAGTAGACAAAGTCATTGGTGCAGCTGCAGAGAAAAAGGTTGACTTTTCAAAGTGCGTCATAGCAAGTAGTGGCCGGCAGCCAGCCAACATGGTCCTGAAAGCTGCCCGTGTAGGGATACCCATTGTGGCTTCTATTGCAGGCCCAATTTTATCGGGGGTAAATGTTGCCGCAAAAACTGGAGTCACGCTGATTTGTTTTGTTAGAGGCCAAAGGATGAATGTTTACAGTTACCCCGAGAGAGTGAAAGTACCCAAATTCCTAGCAAAGCAAACTGAATAACATGTGATATGATGCGTATAAATAAAGAATTTGGGGAAGATGTAATCATATATAAGATTAAGTGAAAACATGAAAGTTAAAATAAAATATCTTGGCAGAACTATGGAACTTTTTGGTTTACCTCCAGATCAGAGAGAGGAAACGATTTACCTAAGTGACGACTCTTTGTACAGAGATGTTTTGAAAAAAATTGACGAGAAATTCCAGCAGGCTAACAAAGACAAAAACATAGCAGAATATGACATCTTTAATGATATTGTGGTTTTCTCCAAGGGCAGAATTTTGAGAACTCTAACGGAAAAAGCAATTGACCATCCAAAAATAATCATTGCCCCGCTCATCGCAGGAGGCTAATTCTGGACATTTTCACCGTTCCAACATGTTTGCACGCACATTAGCAAAAAAATAACCCCCGCCGCTAAGGAAGTTGCATTTTGCAAAATTTCTGGGAATCGATTGGAAATCCACCGAACAGCTCAGGTTAAAAGTAACATTTAAAACATGTCTCTTATAACATGCTGCTTTAGGTGAGAAAATG